>JBHHVO010000064.1:0-12244 GCA_046754365.1 Phycisphaerae bacterium
GTCGCTCCGGATGCGCAGGGACAACGTCGCCGGCACCGGGTTCTGGACGTCCCAATCCTCGTACGCGACCGACAGCAACGTGGCGATGCTCGGTCGAATGCGGCGGCTGCCGCGGCGCAGGCCGTTACAGACGACTGCAACGGGTTTGTCGACATCGATGCACCCGGCCGGCAACCGAAGCGCTACTTCAGCGCATCGCCGGGTTTGCATTGTGATCGACTGCCCCTTGATTCGGCCGCCGACGTACGCCAGCTTGGATTGAATCACGTCCGTAATGAACGTGTCACGGTCCGACACCGGTGACGCCAGGATCGATAGCTGGTCAGCCTCCCACACCGCGCCCTTGAACACCGTCTGCGACAGCCACGCCCCATGACCCTGACCGGGATACCGGAACCAATGCGACACCGGCGTCCCGCACACCGTGCGGCGATGGGCCAGCACGTCGGCCGCGTGCGGTGCCAGCAGCGTAGTCCAATCCCGTCGTGACGTGCCCAGGGCCAAGCACGTCACGGGGAGTGACATCCGCTCCGCCAGCGCCACGATCGCCCGGTTGTGTGCCGCAACGACACTGTCGGGGGCCTGCTCAGCGGTGCCGCCGGCCGTCGACCATGCCGCGAGGACGCGGACCGACCGGAGGTTTTCGAGAAAAAACGGGTATACCTGGTTGGGATACGGCACGTCGCACCGCCCGTTGACCGCGATCAGGCCCGCCAACAGATCGCCGTGCATGAACGCGCAGTGCCACGCCGCGTCGGCACCGGCATCGAGCCCGAACAGGAACGTCGCATCCGTGTCCGTGTGCAGCGCGCGCCGCGTCGCGCGCACCAGCGCGCGAAACGCGCCGACCTCCTCACGGGGAGCGCGGAACGCGCCGTCCACCGCACGCGGCGGCGCGACGAGGATGTGCCCGGCCGCGGTGTCCCCGAGCACCGACCGGGCCAAAGACAGCGTCTCGGTCGCGCCGAACCCCGGGCCCGGCTCGCAGACGATCACGGGATACGCGTGGGCCGGATCGTAGTCCTCGGGCACGTCGAACGCAGCCGTCACCGTACGGCCGGATGATGGCTCGAACGGGAACGTCCCCGATCGCGAGGCGACGCCGTGCCAGAGCCGGGCGCCGCGCATCGCCGCGGTCACGGCGGCGATATCGCCGTCGGCGAGCGCCTCAATCCTGCGCACGAGTTCCGCCCGCGGGGCCGGGTCTTCCGTGAGGAAGTATCGTTCGACGACGGCTTGAAGCGTTCCGGTGTCCGTGGAAGCGTCGTCGGGGGCGCCCCCCGGCCCGAGCAACAGGGCCAGACCGACCCATGTCCGTGTGAACGTATGCATGTTCCGTCGCCCGGACGCCGCCACGGTCGAGCCGTGTTCAGTCTAGCTTGAGCGTGGTGACGAATGTGCCACCCACCTCATCGTACTCAAAGATGATCGTTGCGTTGCAGGAAAACTGGGCGCCCTGCTGCGCCCAGCGTGTATCCCCGGTCCCACCGACTTCGCCGGTTTCGTTGTCGCGGAACTCACCACCAAGCGTGCCGACTACGACGCCGTCCGGGCACGGCAACATGATGGCATCGTCGAGAAACGGCCCGAGATCGCCGGAGCCGCCGAGCCCGATCCCCGTCGTCATGGCGTTCGCTGGATCGTCGAAGAGGTCGTCCGGCAGGAGCTCCACAGGTCTGCTGGTCGTGTAGAACTGAACATTGACGACTTGTTCGGTAAGGTTGCGAAACTCAATCACGACTTCGTCGAGCTGGGGCTCGGCCGCGGGTGCGTTGGGAGGGTCTTCCAGGTCAATCCGTGGGAGGCCGGTCGTGAAATCCACCGCGCAAGTCGGCGCGGTGGCGAGCGGTACGACCGCCGCGATGAGTGTCGTGGTCCAGCGACGTGTCGCGCTGCGCCACAACGGCCGAAGGTATCGATTCATACTGTTATCCATTCACTATCATTGAATGTTCTGGTTCCGCATGGCGCGTTCGCGTATATCATACGCGCGCTGTAACTGTTCACTCAAGGCGTGCATCGGCGGTTTGACAGCGGATTCCCGACACCTATAATCCGAACGCGATGATCGGCTTCGGCCGATACATCGAGATCGTCGCGGCAGCGGAGGTCGGGCGGCGGGTCCGCGCGTTTGGACCGTCGCGCTTTTGGGGGCGTGCCGCATCCGCGACGGGGAGCGTAGGGGATGTGGCCGCTGGGTAGTGGCATGACTGTGCTGGTGCGGCGTGAGCTTGAGGTTCCGGCCCGTGGGCGATAGCGGGTTGGCCTGGGGGTGCGCGCGTGCGTCGTTGCCGGTGCGCGTTCTGTGGAGAGCGGCGATGCGCTGGTAGATCTGCCGAACCAAGGTTTGCCGGTCAGGTCCGCTCCCCGTGGGATCGCATGTTGCGCCCACGTTTTTTTTTGGCCGATCGGGCGAGGTGGACGCCGGTGGCGTATCGCCGGTCCGGCGGCGCGGCGGTCATGTCGCCGCAGGCACGACAGCGGGGTGTGCCTGCGCTGCGGTCGGCGATTCAGACCCCGTAGAGGTTGTTGCATCGATCGATGAATACGGACTTACTACGCTTCGTGGACTCGATTAGTCGAGACAAGAAGATCGACAAGGAGAGCGTGTACGCGGATTTGGAGGCTGCGATGCTGTCTGCATTGCGCAAGGCGTACGACGAGGCATCGGAGTTCTTCGTCGAGATCGATCGCATGAACGGTTCGGTGACGGCCACAGTCGACACGGAACCGATCGACATGAAGACGCTCGGGCGGATCGCGGCGCAGACGGCGAAGCAGGTGATGATGCAAAAGATCCGCGAGGACGAGCGCAACTCGATTTTCGAGGAGTACTCGACGCGCGTCGGCACGATCGTGACGGGTACGATCACGCGGTTTGAGTCCGGCGGGCTGGTCGTGGGGCTGGGTCGGACGGAGGCGTTCCTGCCGCGGAGTGAGCAGATCCCCGGCGAGGTGCATCAGCCCGGTGAGCGGATCCGGGCGATGATCCTTGACGTGCGGGAGCAGTACAACCAGGTACGGATTGTGCTGACGCAGACGCACCCCGATTACATCCGCAAGCTCTTCGAGCTCGAGGTTCCGGAGGTGGGCGAGCGGATCATCGAGGTTCGCGCGCTCGCGCGGGAGGCGGGCTATCGGACGAAGATCGCGGTGTCGTCGATCGACAGCAAGGTGGATGCGGTCGGTGCGTGCGTCGGCGTGCGCGGCAGCCGGATCCGCAACATTGTCGACGAACTCGGCGGCGAGAAGATCGACATTGTTCGCTGGAACGAGTCGTCGCAGGTGCTCATCTCGAATTCACTGAAGCCTGCGGATGTGAAGGAGACGTTCCTCTGCTTCGAGCTGGGTCGGGCGACCGTGATTGTGAGTGAGGATCAACTCTCGCTGGCGATCGGGAAGCGTGGCCAGAACGTTCGGCTCGCGGCGCGGTTGACGGGGTGGGACATCGATATCCTGACACCGGAGGAATACAACAAGAGCGTCGACAACATGGAGCGCGTGCTCAAGGAGATCGACGGCGTGCAGGATGTCATGCTCGACAAACTGCTCGCGATCGGTGTGATTTCCCTGGCCGATCTCGCCGAGGTCGGCGCCGAACCGTTGGTCGGGGAGATCGGGCTCGACGAGGCCGCTGCGACGCACATGGTGGAGGTGGCGGCTGAAGCGGCGAAGCGGCTCGCGGCGGAGGCCGAGGCCGCCAAGGCCGCGGCGCAGGCGGAGGCCGCGAAGCAGGCGGCCGACGCGTCCGGCGAGACGCCGGCGGACGGTGTGGCGGCGGACGCCGGCGCGGTGTCCGGCCCGACCGAAGCGTCCGGTGCCGATGAGCAGTCCGACCCGGCCGGCGCGGACGCTGGGTCCGGTCTTGCCGCGCAATCCAATCTGGATGCCGGCGATGCGGGCCCGCGGGCCGACGCGGATGATACGGTTGGTGTAGACGCGCCGTCCGGTCCGGCCGACGGATCCGGTGGCGGCGCGGAGCCCGAACCGGCGCGCAGTGCGGTGGCTGAGGACGGGGTCGAGCAGGCTGCCACGGCTGACGGCGGTGAAACTGGCGGCGGAGGCGCGTCCGAGGTCGCGAGCGACGCGGGTTCCGGTGAGGTGGACGCTGCCGGCCGCGATGCAGCGGGTGATACGCCCGGCGACGGGACGGATGTCTCCGCGCGGTCGGACGGTGGGGATGGTTCGAATACGGAAGAGGCTTCCAGTGGTGGCCCGATCCGCGGCGCCGTGGAGGCTCGGAAGAGCGACGGTGTCGCCGTAGAGGCGGCGAAGCCTCAGGAGCCGAAGGAGCCAGACGCATAGTGTGTGGATTGCCGGCACATGCGGGCTCTGGAGCGACGGTGCATGCGGTGCGTACCGGTGGTTGGATCTGTGTCCACAGGGGATGCGCTCGGCGCACAGGTGTCGCGCGTCCGGACGGACGGCATGTGGGCTACTGAGAGGGTCTGCGCTTGGCTGAGAAGATGCGCGTTCACATCCTGGCGAAGGAACTCAACGTCGCGAGCAAGGTGATCCTTGAGAAGTGCCGGGCCGAGGGGCTCGGCGACGTCGTCAAGAACCACATGTCGACGCTCAGTGCCGGTCTTGATGCCACAATTCGAGAGTGGTTCAGTGTCGGTGCGCACGTCACGGCCGTGGAGACGGCGGCCCGAATCGATCTGAAGCACGTTACGAAGAAAACGAGGCGTAAGACCAAGCGGAAACAGGCGGCGGCGGACGACGGTGCCGGCGATGTCGCCGTCGCGGTGGACCCGTCAGTGGCGGCGCCGGCCGGTCCGGCTGACACGTCGGCAGCGGCTGCGACGCCGGCGCCGGCGGACGAGGCGGTTGTCGCGAAGGATGCGGCGGCGTCCCCGGATGCCGTGCCCGCGGGCCCGGTTGCGGCCCCGGTGGACGACGTGACCGAGAAGGAGGGGGCTGCGGCCGGCGCGGAGCCGGCGGTCGCGGATGCGGGCGTAGCGGCACCCGGTGTCGGGGTACCGGGCGTTGCCGAGCCAGACGTTGCGGCCGCGGGGGCACGGGCACCTGTTGCGGCGGAGTCCGGCAGCGTGGACACGGACGCGGCTTCGGCGGGTGAAGGGGCGCCCGCGACTGCGGAGCCGGCGACTGCGGAGCCGGCGGTCGGACCGACTCGGGCCGTCGCCGCTGCGTCGGATGAGGCGGTGGCGGGCGTTGCGCCCGGCGGTGGTTTGGATTCGGTGTCGGAAGCGCCGGATGCCGGGGCTGGCGTGGATGAGAAGGGTGACGAGTCCGCCGAGATGCCTCGCCCTGTTCCGGCGGGTCCTCAGAACGTACCGGCACCGGCCAAGCTTCAGGGTCCGCGGATCGTTCGCTACGAGGCCCCCGATTACGAGGTGGTCGGTCCGCGGCGTCCGCCATCGCGCCCACCGAGCCCGGGTCCCACACTCGACCGACCGCCGGAGGCTCCCGCACGGGGGCGTGGTGGTGGGCGTGCCGCTGCGCGGCGCAGCCGGATCAACCCACGGCGCGCGGCCGGTCGCGCGGTGGATGCCGGTCAAAGGCTGGCGGAGTGGCGGGACCGTGACCTGGCGGAGCGTCGCGAACGTCTTGCCGGCGCGACGGGGCGGCGGATACGGCGTCAGCGTTCGGCCCAGACGGGTGGCCCGGCACACGTAGGGCCTGCGGGCCCGAAGACCGAGGCTACGGTGAGCGAGCCGGTGCGTCTGAAGGAGTTTTGTGCGGTAACGGGGCTGAATTTCCTTCAGCTTTTCAAGGTGCTCAAGGATGAGCACAGCATGCTCGCGAACATCAACATGACGCTTGCGACAGAGACCGCGCAGCTTCTGGCGCTGCATTTCGGGATCGACCTGAAGGTTTTACCGGCGAAGACGAAGCTTGACGAGATCAGCGAGCGGTTTGCGGCGCGTGAGCGGAAGCACTGTGTGCCGCGGCCTCCGGTCGTGGCGATGTTGGGCCACGTCGACCACGGCAAGACGAGCCTGCTCGATGCGATCCGCAAGTCGCGTGTGGCGGCGGGGGAGGACGGCGGGATCACGCAGCATATCGGGGCGTATCATCTGACGACGTCTCACGGCGCGGTGACGTTCTTGGACACGCCCGGCCACCAGGCGTTCACGGCAATGCGTGCGCGGGGCGCTCAGTTGACGGATGTTGTGGTGCTGGTGGTGGCGTCGGACGACGGGGTCATGCCGCAGACGATCGAGGCGATTAATCATGCGCAGTCGGCCGACGTTGCGATTGTCGTGGCGTTGACCAAGAGCGACCTCGGCGACGACAACAAACTCAAGGTGTTCGGTCAGCTGGCGGAGCACGGTCTGTCGCCGAGCGAGTGGGGTGGCGAGGTGGACGTGATCCCGACGTCGGTTGTGTCGGGCACGGGGATCGACGAGCTGGTGGAACACCTGGCGGCGATGAGCGAGCTTCTGGAGTTGAACGCGGACCCGACGCTTCCGGCGATGGGGGCGGTGATCGAGGCGGAGATCAAACCGGGGGTAGGCGCGGTGGCTCAGGTGTTGATTCAGGACGGCACGCTTCACGTCGGCGACGCGGTCGTGTGTGGCAACGCGTTCGGGAAGGTGCGTGCGCTGTCGGATGATCGTGGCCGCCGGATTCAGGAAGCCGGTCCGGCGATGCCGGTGGAGGTATGGGGGCTTGACGACGTCCCGATCGCGGGTGACCGGCTGTATTGCGTGGACGCGCTCAAGGCGGCGAGCGACATCGCGAGCGAGGTCAAGCAGAAGCGGATCGCACAGAGCCGTCAGGCGTCGCGGAAGGTTCGGACGCTCGAGGACATCTTCAAGCAGCGCGACGCGGATGAGCTTCCCGAGTTGAACGTGATCGTGAAGGCGGACGTGGACGGCAGCCTCGCGGTGTTGCGGCAGACGCTTTCGGAGTGGTCGGGCGACGAGGTTCGCCTGACGCTCCGCCACGCGGGGGTCGGGGCCGTGAACGACAGCGACGTGCTTCTGGCCGCGACATCGAACGCGATCGTGATTGCGTTTCGCGTGGAGACCCCCGCGGGTTCGCGCCGGTTGGCGGAGCAACACGGTGTGGACATACGGTCGTACCGCGTGATCTACGATGTCAACAACGATATCCGGCGGGCGCTGGAGGGTCTGTTGGCGCCGGACGAGCACGTGGAGTTCCGCGCGACGGCCGAGGTCCGCAATGTGTTCCACATCAGCAAGCTCGGCGTGGTGGCGGGTTGCTACGTGACCAACGGCACGGTGGATCGGAATCACCTCGTGAAGGTGGTGCGTGATGGTGTCATCGTGCGTGAGGGCTGCCGGATCGGTTCCCTCCGGCGGTTCAAGGATGATGCGAAGACGGTGCGCAACGGGCTTGAGTGCGGCATTCGGTTGGAGGGGTTTGACGACGTTCACGCCGGGGATGTGATCGAGACGTACGACGTGGTGAAGGTGGCGCGTACGCTGAGCGCCGCCAAGGCGACATGATCGAGTTCAAGGCCGAATGCGGACATACGGTTCGCGCCCGGGACGAGGACGCAGGGAAGGTTGTGCGATGTTCGTATTGCGGTCGCGGCGCGGAGGTGCCGGCCGATCGAGAGGATGACCTGGATTTCCTGTTCCACGAGGTCGACCGCGCCGGGGCGCCGGCGGCGTCGGTCGGCGGGCCGCGCGGCGGCGGCGCCCTCGCGCGGACGCGCCGCAGCCGGCTCTCGTTCAATCCGTTTTCCGTGGCCCTGAAGATGGGGTACGCGGCCGTCCTCATCATGATCGTCGTGGTGACCGCGAAGCTCGTCGTGATTCCGCTGTTTGCTCAGAGTGGCGGTCGCGGGGTCAGCACGAGGAAGCCGGCCGAGGTGGTTCCGCGCCGTCGGGATCGGCGGACGCGTTCGGACCGGCGGGGGTCGCGTCTCGGTCTGCTGTCGCGTCCTTCGGACAAGGGTCTGTTTGTGAGCTCGGTGCCGGCGGGCGCGAGTGTGTATTGTGCGCGGGAGGCGTCGGTCTCGGACGCGACGGCGGTGTCGCTGCTGGCCGGGTGCAAGGTAGGACGAATCAGGTCGTTCCGGATGTTCGTGACGGCACGTTCACGGTGGATGTTGTGCTGGCGTGGAACGACCGCCGGCTAACGCGTTATCCCGGGTACAAGTTGTTTCGTGAGCGGATTCTCGATGCGGGGGACCGCGAGCGCGGGCGTCTGGCGCGTGCGTTCTTTCTTCCGGATCGTGCGTCGGCGGTGCTGGTTCAGGAGTTGGACGATCGGCTCTTCATTGCGCGGCGGTTCTCCGGGGTTCAGGTGCGCAAGGGGCGTTGGAAGGTGGTGCACGCCCTGTTTTTGCCGCGGATCGCGTCGCGCGAGGGGTCGTCGTTTTCGATCGAGGCGTTGCTCGGGTTCCTTCCGAGTCAGGCGTCGTACGCGTTCGATGACGCGTATGTGCGCAGCGAGCTCGGGTTCTACGGCGTGCCGGCGGAGCAACAGGCGTTTGTGACGCAGGCGCTGTCTCGGATCGGCGCGATTCCGTTTGTGACGCCGGACAAGGGGACCCGGCTGTTTATGATTGCGTTGGACGATGGTGGGCTATTGGCCCCGGCCATCAGCGACCACTCGGGATGATCGTGGGCGTGCTGAAGGCGGAGTTGATGCTGTACGACGCGTGGTCGCTCAAGGACAAGCGATCTGTGATTCAGGGCGTCACGCAGCGGCTGCGGGATCGATTCAACGTGTCGGTTGCGGAGATCGGGCACCGCGACGCCCCGCAACGGTGCACGTTGGGTATCGCGGTGGTGTCGTCGGATACCCGGTCGGCGCACGCCCGGTTGGACAAGATGGTGGAGTTGTTGCGGAGCCACCGGCAATTGAGCCTTATCGAATACGAGCGGGCGTTTGTATAGCGCGAGCGTGACGAGCTGATGCGGCCATACCGCAAGGAAAAGATCGCGAGCCTGATCCAGACCGTGGTGGCGGAGGAGATTTCCTTCCGGCTGCATGATCCGCGCGTGGCGCGCTTTACGAGCGTGACACGGGTCGAGGTGGCGGGAGATCTCTCGGTGGCGCGCGTGTACATCGTGGTGGCGGGCGACGACGCGGTGGAGCGCAACACACTCCGCGGTGTTCGGCATGCGGCCGGTCGGATTCAGCGCACGCTCGCGGGCCGGCTGCAGGCCCGGCAATGCCCACGGCTGAACTTCATGCTCGATGAGTCGGTGAAGAAGGTTCGTCATACGTTGCGGATCTTGGACGCGAACCGCCGATCACGCGAGGCGCAGGCGGCGGCGCGGCCCGCTGACGGAGACGCCGCCGCTGATGCCCCGGCGGGTAGTGGCCAGACCGAGGCTGCAGCGCCTCGGGTGGGGCGGCGTCGGTCGATCGGAGACGGCGAGCCGTGAAGCATGGCACCCGGTATGCGGCCAAGCTCAAACAGGCGTACGCGCGGATTCGGCGGACCGCTGGCAAGCCGAAGATCGGTGAGCCGGACGGTCCGCTGCATCGGTTGGCGATCGGGATCCTGGCGGTTCATAGCACCGACGACGCGGCGGCGCGGGCGTTGGACAATTTGCTGTCTTCCATGACGGGATGGAATGAGGTGCGCGTGTCGACACCCGGGGAGATTGCGTTGGCGATGGGGGACGTGATCCCGGACGGAGCGGCCCGCGCAGTCGAGCTCGCCCGGGCGCTGCATGCGGTGTTTGCGAATGAGAATCGTCTGTCGCTGGATCGCCTGGGGTCGTTGCCGCGGCGAGACGCGCGACACTACCTGGAGTCGCTCGATGGGGTGGGGCCGTTCGCGGTGGCGTCGGTCATGCTGTGGAGTCTGGGGGCGCATGCGATTCCCGTGAGCGATCATCTGCTGGCGGCGCTCCGTGCGGCCGACCTCGTGCACGAAGAGGCCGATCGCGCGGAGGTTCAGGCGTTCCTGGAGCGCCACGTCCCCGCGAGCGGTGCGCGGGAGTTTTGCGCGATCATGAACTCGAAGGCGGCGTGTAAGCGACTCACCGCACTCGGCGGGCGCTCGACGGAAACGAAGCGGTCAACGATGAAGCGGTCGGCGGCGGTGAAGCGCACGTCGGCGAAGGCGTCGTCTTCCGGGAAGAAGGCGTCGGCGGCCGCGAAGTCGTCTCGCGCGACCAAGCGGTCGACGACGCGTCGGACGGCGTCGTCTGGCGAGCGCGCTGCGCGGGGCCGTTCCGCAAGCGGGAAAAAAGTTGCGCGTGGTTGACGTCGTGCGCGTCCTTGGCGCAGCGCGGTCCGGGGTTCTGGTCTTGTGCGCGGGTACCGGCATCCGTGTTGCCCACGCCGTCCCATACGGCGGGGCGGCACGATCCGGGATGCGCCGCTGACGGCGGCGCTTCGCGTCCGCATCAGCACGTGTTTCGCATGCGCCGCGGCGCCCGGCACGCGTATCGTCGGGCGCGACGGCGCGACGGCGCGCTGGGGCGGGGACCGGATGCTTGCACCGCGGCGTAAGACCGGGATCGCGATGGCGTGGACCGGTGGTGATGTCGGGTCGGGGTCGCGCTGGGGGGGACGTACTCGTAGCGACGGTCCGGTGTGGAACCCGGATGCGCCGTGCCCGGCGACACGCTCGGACGGTCATGTGCCGGCACGTGGTGTAGCGAATGGCATCTACGAACTCCACACAAGGATGGTACGGCGTGCCGTTTGTCTTGACGGCGATGGTGTCGCTCGGGTGCGCAACGCACACGAACGCCGTCGGTGCGCGCGGAACACCCGGCGCGGGCGGAGGCGTCGGTGCGGGCGGCGAGCGACAGCGCGTCGCCCCGAACCGTGCGCACGTCGCCCTGGAAGACATTGAGCCGCCGGTGGCGGTTCCCGCCGCGGGGGTGGAGCCGCCGGCGCTTTCGAAACGCGGTGCGGGCCAACTCGAGCGTGCGCGTGCGCTGCGTGACGAGCAGCGGTACACCGAGGCGCTTCGGGCGTTGGACCGGGCGTTGCGGTACGACCCGAATCATCCGGACGTCCTGCGGGCGATCGCGCTGGTCCACCTGGCGTCGGGGAACATCGCTCAAGCGGGGGCGTCGGCGCGCCGGCTCTTGGAGGCGAACCAGAACGACGCCACCGCGCACTACATCGTCGGTCGCGTCGACGTGGCCGGTCACGACCTGACCGCGGCGATCACGGCGTTTCGGCGATCCATGGCGTGTAGCGATTTCGGTTCGGACCCGGCCTTGGCGACGCTGTGTCATTACCATGCGGCGGAGGCGCTCGCGGAGGCTGGTTATCTCGAGGCGGCGCTCGCTCAATACGAGCGTTTCGAACAGGTTCTGGCGTTGCTACCGGACGACGTCGCGCGTGATCCGGAGCTTGTCGTGTTGCGGCAGGCGGGGGGCGGGTCGGCGGCGATGCCGAAATCGCAGCTTTTGGAGCGGCTCGGTCGCTATGCGGATGCGGCCGACGCGCTGGCGGCGCTGGCGGCCCGGTCGCCCGGCGACGTGGCGGTGCGCCTGCGCTATGCGCGGTTGCTCGTCGCGGCGTCGCGGTTGGCATCCGCGCTACGGACGGTGCGCGCGATCGACTCGAACGACGACGCGGTGATATCGCTCCTGGTGGAGATCCACCGCCGTATGGGTGACGTGGAGGGGAGTGTTGCGGATCTGCGTCGCCGCCTGGCGAACGATCCGGATGTCCCGGGCTTGGCGAGCGCGTTGTGTGACGTGCTGATGGAACAGGGTCGTGCGGGCGACGCGCGTGACGTGTTGGCTGCGTACCTCGTGCGACACGTCGATGCGCTCGAGCTGCGGGTCAGGTTGATCGAGCTCTTGGCGGATGCGGGGCTCTGGTCCCGGCTCTTGGACGTCGCGGCGGCGGGCGTAACGGACGACGGGTCGCTTGCCCCGGGGCTAACGGCGGCGCTGGTCCGACTCTCCGAGCGTGATGCGGCGGTGGCCGCGGTCACGGCGACGGATGTGTCGCCGCCGGCCGGCGACAGCGGGCATGCGCGGGCATACGTGCGTTTCGTGTTGGCAGATGCGGCGGGGCGCGACGAGGCGGCCGCAGTCTGGCTGGATCGGTGTCTGCGGGCGGCGCCCGGTTTCGTTCCGGCGCGGATCGCGCTGGCGCGGCGACACCTGGCGGCGTACCGTTACGACGACGCGATCCGCATCGCGGGCCGCGCCGACGCCGACACCGCCGAGGACGCGCAACTCGAGCTGCTGCTCGGCGATGCTTACACCGCGCTCGACGACACGACCGCGGCCGAGCTCCACGCCACGGCGGCGCTGCAGCTTGACGCAGCGAACACGGAAGCGATGTTCGCGCTGGCGCGCGTCCAGGCGAG
>JBHHVO010000065.1:0-12108 GCA_046754365.1 Phycisphaerae bacterium
CGTCACGGGGTTGTTTCGACCACGTGTCGGCGCGCTTCGTTTCGTTCGTCTTCGGTCAGGACGCCGTGCTGGCGGTCCAGCGCGAGCGCCTCGTTGAATCTCGCGCGGGCCTGATCGACGTCCCCCAGCTTGGCAAGCACGTCCCCCAGATGCAGCAGCGCATGGGCGCGCGTCTGGCGGAGCGCGGGGCGGTGTTCGGTCAGCTCCAGGCACCGTTCGAGTTCGCGCCGCGCTTCCGCGAGGCGCCCGAGCTGTGTCAGGATGACGCCGCGCGTATCACGCAGGTTCGGACGATTCGGATCGTGCAGGACGCCCTTGTCCGCAAGGGCCAACGCCGCCTCCGGTTCGTCGAGGTTGCGCGCCAGGATCCACGCCCGGTCGTTGATCGCCTGGTAGTTGTACGGGTCCCGCTCCAAGAGTCGCGCATACGCGTCCGCCGCGGCGTCGAACGCACCGAGCAGGTAGTGCGCCTGCGCGAGCCTGACATACGCATCGAACCGACGCGGTTCATGTTCCACCGCCCGTTCCAACAACGCCACCGCCTGACGCAATTCCGCTTCACGCCCCGACGCCATCAGCGCCACGCCCGTCGACACGAGCGCGGTCGCGTCGTCTTTCGCCGACGGCCGAAGACCGTGGTACGCGGTCGCGATGTCCTCGAACCGCCCTTGCGCAGCGAGCAGCGATACCTTCGCCGCAAACACGTCCATGCTGTCCGGCGCGCCTTGCTCCGCCTGCGCGACGCACGCCCCGGCCGACGCGAAGTCCCCGTCCCGGCGGTAGAACTCCGCGAGCGCAAGGTGAACGCCCACCGCCGTGTCCGTACCGCGTTGCCGCCGGTGCGCCTCGAGCTCGCGGATCGCGCCGGCCCGATCACCGTGCGCGTCGAGCAGCTCGGCATGCGCGAGCAGCGCCGCCTCGTTGCCCGGTTCCACCGCCACGATCTCCTCGATGAGCCGTTCCACCTCCGGCAGGTTCCGCTCCGCCTGGGCGAGCCCGAGCAGCACGAGCCGCGCGTTGACCTCTTTGGGGTCGCGCACGCGAACGGATTGGGCCAGCTCGCGGGCCACGCGACCGTGACCCAGCTCCGCTTCGATCTGCGCCTGCGCCGTGATGAGTTTCACGTTGCCCGGATTCGCACCGATGGCCACGCGAACCCGGTTGCTCGCCGTCGGCAGGTCATGCGCTTGTCGGGCCAACTGGATGAGCTGGACGTGCGCGACGACGCGCCGCGGATCAAGCTCGACGACGCGCTCGAGGTCGCGCCGCGCCGCCTCCCTGGATACCGGCGTGTCGAGACGCAGCAGCGCCGTCGCGCGCGCGGCGAGCAGCTCGACGTCGTTCGGCAGGACCGCGAGCATGTCGTCGAGGCGCTGGCGCCCTTCACGAGCGGCCTCCGCATCCGGGCTCGTCGCGAGCGCCTTCGCCAGAAGCCGTTGCACCGGCATGTTGTCCGGGTCGTGTTGCAGCCCGGTCCGCCAGGCGTTGATCGCGTCGTCGCGATCGCCGAACTCACGGTAGAACCGCCCGAGCGCGGCATACGCCTCCGCCTGTGCATCCGGAAACGTCGTCAGGTGCTTCAGGTCACGCTCCGCCGCTTCAAGGTCTCCGTCCGCGGCATGGAGATTCGCGCGCAACAGGTACGCCGCGAAGTCCTTACGCCTGGCCACCTCCCCGTCCACCAGGATCATCGCTTCGGCACCACGACCCTCCTGATGAAGAATCCACGCCTTCGCATTCACCGCCGCCAGCAGATCCGGGTTCAGCGCGAGCGCTTCGTCCAGAAGCGCAAACGCCCCGTCAACGTCATGCGTCTCCGCGTAATCGAGCCGCGCCTTGACAACGCGCGAAGCCGCGTCCGTCGGGTCGTCAACCAGGCGACGCTCCAGTTCCTCTCGCGCGGCCGCGTAGTCACCCTCACCGACCGCCACGTCAACCCGGTGTGTGCTGAACGCCGGATGGTCCGGCCAGCGGGCGAGCAGCTCATGCGCCTCCGCGAAACGCATTTGCCGCTGCAGCAACGCAAGCAGCCTGTTGACGACGCTGATATGCACCGGCTGCGACGCGAGCGACTCCCGGTAGACCGTCTCCGCGTTGTCGTCCGACCCGAGCGATTCGTACATCCGCCCGAGCGACAACACCGGGTCCGCCCACGACCGGTTCGCGCGCACGCAGTATTGCAACATCGCCTCGATCCGCGCCGTCATGTCCGCATCACGCTGCCAGGCGTCGGTCCGCATCCATACTTCCGCTTGGGCCAACCGCCACCATAAACCGCGGTTCGCGTCGGCGTCTTCCACCGCGGACTCGTCACCGCCGGGTCCGCCCTCGATGCGCCGGATCTCGTCCACCAGCCGCTGCGCCTTCGCGCCGTCCCGCCGGATCTCCGGCAACCGAAGCAGACCAAGACGCAGATGAAGGCTTTCCGGGTGCGCCGCCGCGAGCGTCTCGATGAGCGCGATGCCGTCGGCGCGGTCGCCGTACAGCAGCATATGTTGCGCGAGCGCCACGCGCGCCGTGAGCCGCTCCCCCCCCGCAAGTTCGGATCCCGCGACTTCGAGCACCCGCCGCGCCTCGTCCGCCTGCCCGTCGTCCTTGAGCAGTTCGGAAAGCAGGATGCGCGGGATCGCGAGGTCCTCGCGCAGGGACACGAGCGTCTTCGCCGCTTCGATTGCGTCACCGAGCCGGTCCGCGTCCCTGAGCTGTCGCACGAGCTGCAGCGCCGATTCCGGTTTGTCGTCCGCCTCCTCGATCGCGTCGCGCAGCGTCGCGATCGCCGACTCCACGCGCCCCTGCTTCGCCAGAATCCGCGCCTGCAACACGCGAACATGCCCGGACGTCGGGTGATCCGCACGCAGCGCGTCCAGTTCGATCGACTCACGCTGGAGCACCACGCCATACTGCGGCGTCGCCCGAACCACCGCATCGATCGCCACCAGCCGCGCATCCACGTCGTCCGGGTCGTCTTGGAGCAACAGCGCGGCGTACCGATGCGCCCGTTCGGGGTCGCGGCGCAGAAACGCCTTGGCCAGCTTCCGCTCCACCTCCGGGTCGCGCCGCGACGTCTTTTCGCCCTGGATGAGCTCCAGGTACTTTTCATACGTGTCGATCGCGCGCCACGGCTGCCCGGTCGACTCATACGCCCCCGCCAGCAACTTCCACGCCTGTCGCGCCCGCGGACTCCGCGCAATCACCGGCTCGAGCAGTCGGATCACGATGTATGGTTCGTTCTCGGCGCTCGCGACCGCCGCCTCCATCAGCGCGAGCCGGTCCGGATCGTTCGCGCCGACGGCCGTTCGGTACGCCGCAACCGTCGACCGCGCCTGCTCAACCCGACCCGCCCGAAGAAAGTGCTCCACCGCCATCGGCAGGAACCGAACACGCAGCGGCGTACGCGTCACCCGGTCCCGCTCCGGAATCACCGCGAGCGCCTCGGCGCATACGTCCGCCGCAGCCACCGTGTGACGCTGTAGCGCCGCGAGTTGCGCGGCCGTAACGAACCGCATGAACGAGAGCGTGTCCGCGCCGAGATCAAACCTGGCCGAAGCCGCCGGGTCGAGCTGCATCGCGGCGTCGAGTAGCCGCTCGGCGCGGTCCCAAACCCCCAGCGCAACCCACTCCTCCACCGCCAACAGCATGCTCCGGAGGTCGTTGTGGCCGACCTGCTCCAACGCCTCGAGATCGCGCCGGGCGGCGTCGAAATCGCCGCGCACGGTACGCAGGAAGTTCGCACGCTGTGCCAGGCATACCGGCGACGCCGGATTCGCCTCCACGCACGCGTCGAGCCACTGCCCCGCTTCGTCGCGGGCGGTCGCCATACCCGTTGACTCCGCCTGCGCGAGCGCGACCTCCTTCAACAGCACATACGCCATCGCGTCGTCCGGACGCGCGGCGACGAGCGCCTTCAGGTGCGCGCCGGCGTCGGCGGGCTCCTGCTGCGCCAGCTTGACCAGCGCCAGAACCTTCAGCGCATCCGCATCCGCCGGGGCCTGCTCAAGCCGTAACCGGCAGATGTACCGGGCGTCATCCAGGTTCCCCGCCTGGAAATACAGCGTCGCCAGCGTCTCGCAAATCGCGTCATCGGCCGGGCGATGGCGGAGCAGTCGGCGGTACGCGGCGATCGCGGCCGCGATGTTGGTGCGCTCGCGCGGACGAACCGCCAGGTTCGCCCGACCGTACGCCTCGAGCATCGCGACATCATCCGGATAGTTGTACAGGTATTGCTTGAGGTGTTTGCACGCGGTCGGCCAGTCCTGTCGGGCCAGCGCGGCACGCCCCGCCGCCAGCGCCCGATCGGCCGTATGTCGCTTGCGCACGTAGTGCCCGATCACGGCCCCGCCGCAAAGCAGCCCCGTGACCACCACCAGAACCGCAAGCACCTTGATGTTGATTCGCGCAGGACAGCGCACGCTTGGCATCCCAAGACCCCTTCACGAACGCCGCCCGGCCGCACCACCCGTGTCAGCCACCAGCCGGCGCCGGACCGCTCGCGCTGGTCCGCGACAGATTTGGTGGAGGACCAACCTGCTCGGCGTCATACGTCATGTAGCGGCCGCCCCCCGTGGCGGCCGTAGGCATTCGACAGCGTATTCGGCACACTACGTCGGCCGCGCGGGGCCGACGCCACAGACCGGTGATCCGCCACGCCTGAACTGTCAGGGACCCCGCTCACGTAGCTGCATCGTGACCCATCGCCCGCGCGGGCGATGAGACACCGATCGCGCGAGCGCGGCGCACGCCGCTTTCATGCGCGCGATGGAGGCGGCGTACCGGCGGCACCGGTGCACAACCGCGCGGCAAGTCTCGTACACATGAGATGTCATCGGTGTGTTCCGGGGCCCGCTTTCGCCCCGGAAACCATGGTGGGATCGGCGGCACAACGTCACAAAGACGCCGAACCGCAAGCAGCGCCGTCGCACAACGGCCATACGGCCGCCGGCCGGCGATGACGGCCGTCCAAGACTGGTGCGACTTTCGACACCGCCCGGCCGCTTCGACGCCGCCGCCGGCCGCCCGCCCACCACGTGAGCAGGGAACCGTCCGACGCGGCGTGACCTGTGTTGGGGGGGATTATCGGCGTCGGCGCCGGCGGGACGCTCCGAACAACGCGCACGTTCCGGCCAGGAGCCATGTCGCGGGCTCCGGTACCACCGAGCCCACCAGGCCGCTCGTGGCGCCCGAGAAGTCACCGCCCGTGAACCACTCACCCGACAGCGTGAGCTCCACCCGAAACCCCGCGAACGGCTGTTCCCCGAAGTCCGAGAAATCCATCGAGAACGCGCCGCCGGACGGACCTTCGAACATCCCGTCCAGCGTGCCGTTATCGCTGAGCACGACGTCCCCCAACAAGCCCGAGAATACCGACGACCCCCCGTTCGGGGCCCACATCCCCGCGACCGACGCCGTCAGCGTGTCGCCGCCCGCGTCCGTGATCGTCAGAACACCGGACCCCTCGGCCGAGACACCCGTAATACCGCTCAGGTCCATCGCGAGTTCGACCGACGCCGGGTCCGCGCCGCCCACAAACCCGGAGTTGTAATCGGCCTGGCCCACCAGCGGGACCGTGCGATTCACCGAGCCGTTCGTCCCGGGACCGATGTCGTCGCTCGCGACGGCGCTGAATGTCCCCGTACCACCACCCAGATCCGAGAACGTGCCGCTCAGATCGTCGAACGAGAACGTGATAAGCGCCTCCGCCCGCACCGTCGCGGACGCCGCCGCGAGCGCGGTCGTCACGATCACCGATGCCAACAGGATGCCGTTGCTATGTCCTCTACGTTTCGTCGCCACGGATTCATGCCCCTTGTTGCTTGTCGTCATGCGCCGGCCGACCCGCGCCAACATCGGCGCCGGCGATCCTGCGTCGCGGATCGCATCCGTCGTCACACGTCGTTGTGTGACTTGCCGGTCCGAACCGCGCCCGTCAGGGAGCGGCCGATATCCGAACACACATGAACACGCGTAAGCCATGCACGGGCCACAACGCGTCGCCCGCGTCATCATGCGCCACCGTGTCGTGGCCCAGCGCGCCGCGCGCGAGGCCACAACGGCTCATGATCCCACAGGAGGTCGCCACCGTCCGCCTCGATCGACGGACGGCGGCGATACGTGAGTGCCATCCCGGCCATGAGCCGGTGCATGCCGGCGCGACGCATCGCGCATCACCGGCCACGCACCCATGGCTCCAGGCCGTGTCGACTCAGGTCCCTAAGCCAGCCGACGACGCAAGCGCCCGACCAGCCCCAGACCCATCAGACCGAGCAACGCGGCGCCCGGAGCGGGAACCACCGACGCATCCACACCCGACGTCTCGTCGCTGAACGAAACGGCGTTGCCATTCGCGTCCGTGAACCAACTGCCCGTCTCGAGCGTGACGATGAACCCGCTGAACGGCTGAGGCCCGTGCGCGCTGAAGTCCATCGAGAACCCAGAGCCGCCCGAAGGCCCGTCGAACGTGCCGTCGCCCGACGTGTTCGTGAGCGTCACATTGCTGAGCGTGCCGGCGAACGAAGCCGCCGTGAAGAGCGGCAGGTCGATCCGGCCCCACGTGCCCGAGATCGTCCCGGAAATCGTGTCACCCTGCGCATCCGTGATCATGAAGCTCCCCGTCGCACTCGCCGTCAAGGTCGTGATGCCCGTCAGCGTCATGCTCATCGTGAAGTTCGCAGGATCGGCCCCCGCCAGGAACCCGGAATCAAAGTCCGCCTGCCCCGTCGTCGGGACGTTCCGGTTCACCGAACCGTTCGTGCCCGGACCCATCGCGTCGCTCGCCACGGCCGTGAACGAGCTGCTCCCCGACACGAAATCGCCGTCGAGATCATCGAACCCGAACGAGAAGATCGTGTTCGCCTGCGCGGCGGTGGGTGTCAACGTCACCACCATGGCCAATGCGGCGCAAAGCCCTGCGCCGAAGTACGTTCGTTTCAACATAACTGCTATCCTCCATCGGGCGCCAACGGCGCCCGGTGCCATTGTCTTGATGCAAACAAAAACCGGTTTTGCGATGTCGTCGTGACATCATCCGACACGCCGCCGTGCGACGCATCGAAAACATGGCGCCTTGCGGCGCGATACGGGATACCCCATGACCCTGCGAGCCCCGGCCCCCAAACCGGGATGCGACCGTGACAAGACGCCCGCCCGACGCGTCGTCGGTGCGCGGCCCCGCACGGTGGGTCTAGATCGCCGGCGTGGGAGGTCCGCGCGGAGACGCGGGAGAAGCACGAAATTGTGGCCCGCCCCGCGCACGGTGTCCGTGGTCCACGCCGCCCGGAAGCACATGGCCCTCGGCGGGCGCGGCGAACACATTCAGCGCCGGTGTTGCCCAATCCAGGTCAAGCGCTACGGCCTGACCGATGCGACCCGGGCCGCCGTCGTGATACCACGAGGGCAACGGTGACGCATACAGATGTCGCGCCGACCGCACGAGGTGCCACGCGCCGATGCTCACCATCGCCGACAAAAACAGGCTTGCGCTGCTCGGTGCCGGCGGCAACGTCAGCACCGCAGCGCCGCCGGATCGTCGTTCGGATAACCCCCGCACCGCCGGCTCCGCCGACGCGGGCCAGACCAATGATTCCGCAGCGGACTCAGCGGCCGTCGCCGCAAACGCAACATCCGCGCATCGCGCGCAAACGCGAGCCGGAAACGCCGCAGGCGGCGCTTGATCCCCATCCACCGCATCCGCGGGCGCCCGGCGCGCCATCCGGCCGTACGCGGTGCCTTCGACCGGGCACCGGTATACATGCCCGAGCGACAGCCGGGCGGACGACGCATCCGCGTCGATCACCGCAAAACTCAAATCGGCGCGCGCACCGGTCGTCCAGAAGACCAGGAGTGTCGCAAGTATGGGTATCTGCCGTGAAAACACGATCGTACAATTCACCCCTGTCGGCCCCGGTGCATCCCCATTATCGGCGCCGAAACCACGACACCGTGCCGGAACCAAGATCGCCGGACCCAGGACCCATAACCGACGCGATCCAGGCCCTGGCACACGAACAACGCGCACCGGACATCAGAAACCAACGGCCGTTCGTCCACCTAATAGGGTAACAGCCTGGGTGGGACAGGTCAACCCATAGCATGTGTTTTGCCCTCGCACCCCTCTTATACCCGCCGCACGCCGTAGATTCAGCAGCCTCCATCTCCGACATCCACACCATCCCGAGCCCAGCACGGATATGGCATCACGCGAGTCCACAATCTGTGCCCGAACTATGTGAGAGATTCTATGCCATACGTTCCGATGGGTCTCGCTCGGGCATGACGCCACCAGTCATCCCCTTCCGCGGACGCGATCGCCGATGCCGCGCACACATGGATTATGGGATCTACCGTGAAGTGAATGAG
The DNA here is from genome assembly GCA_046754365.1 of Phycisphaerae bacterium. Classification (GTDB taxonomy): domain Bacteria; phylum Planctomycetota; class Phycisphaerae; order UBA1845; family UBA1845; genus JBHHVO01. The sequence continues at coordinate 8,353 of JBHHVO010000065.1, forward strand.
AATCGGATGCGACGCCGGTCTCGCTTGCCGGATACCCGTCCGACCGGATTATCGGCCGCCACACAGGACATGGATGAGTGGGTCCGTACCGGGACATGGATTATCGGCCACTACCGGAAACGGAACAAATCGGATCATAGGAAAACCCGGAATCTCATATGAACGCAAGTCCTGGATCATCGGATTGCGCGCGGGCTCGGCCGATTGGACGCCATGCGCATCACATGAATCGGCCGCGGTGTCTATCCGTGTCGCGCGCACCCGCGCCGCGCACGATCACATCCCACGTGCCCGCGCTTGCGCCGCCACGACACGAGCGGGCCGCAAGTCGCTGATGCACCGGGCGCACGGTACCGGAATCCCGTATAGTTCGATAATCCCCTATGTTCTTCCACGATCCCGCACCGCTGCAGGATGTGCCGCGATGCAACCATCCCATGTCCCGTCCCGCTGCACCCCGATACCGCTACCACCACCAGAGCAACGCAAGCAGCAGCGGCACAAGCGACACCAACCCACCGTCCACGATCAGCCACCGCCACACCCGAACCCGCCGGACCCGCGCGATGCTTCGATACGCCGGCCTGCGCATCCGAACCACCACCAGCGGCATCGATACGATGTACCACACCGACGCCGTTGCCACGTACATACCCCCGGCCATCGCGAGCACAACCGCAACGTACGCACCGTGCCGGATCGCCAATACGCTCAACGCCGCGCACACCGATCCGATCATCTGCAACACCCCGATCGACCACAAATCAAGCAGCCGCATGTCCACCCACCGGCTCGCCTGCGCCATCGACGCCACCGCATGCACGCCACGCCCGCACTCCGGACACCGCGCAACCGCCGCGTGCCCGCGCAGGTCATACCCGCACACCGGACAAGGAACCGCACGATCGAGTTCATGGTCCATACGCCGCGCCCCGGCCCCGTGTCCGTCTTTCACGCCCGATCGCTCGGCCCCACGCGCCATCGCACAACGGCCCGCCAGGCCCATCATCGCCGGTGCCAGCCTGCGTCGGATCCGACCACCGCGCCGGACCGTGCACCACGTCACACGCCGCCGCCCCCGACGCCCCAGCGCGGCCACACGCCCGGAAACCGCACCGACCGTTGACGAACACCCGACCGTGCGCGACACTGCCGCAACGACGCACGCCGTCGTCGGCCCAAAGGAGATGCACAGTGACGCCGGAGTCTTTGTTCCCGCCCGGTACCCCCGTACGCGTCACGCAGACCGTCGCGCGTCGTGACGGGGACTACCACGCCGAGGTTGTCGGCGTCGTCGAAGCGTGGCAAGACCGACCCACCGGTAGCTGGTATGCCCACGGCCGACACGACAAGCTCTGGCTCCGACGCCTCAGCCTCCGCCAACACGACGGCGAACTCACCGTGCTCGTCGTCGACGACGGCACGACCATCGCCAAGCTCGAGCCGGCACAGCCGGGCTGACCCACGCCGCCGCGACCGCCCGCGTGACCGCATCGCATCCTACCGCGCCGCGCGACGCACCCGTCCGCCCGGGCGCAGCGCCATGCGCAGCACCCCCGCACCCACCGCGCAGGTGAGCCATCCAATCATCCCGATCGCCCCACAGCCCCGTCGCGGGGCCTGCACGCTCCCACCAGCGTCCGGATCGACGCCATCCGCACCCGCCTGAATCGCCGACTCGTCTTGCGGCGCCGACGCGCCGGCCGGCGCGTCCCCGCCTGGCGCCGCGTCGGGCGGTGCCGCCGCCGGCGGTTCGAGCACATCGTCCGGATCCGTCGCCGGCGCACTCTCGGGCGGCGCCGGGTCCGGCGTGCCATCAACCGGCACATCCGGCGCCGGCTCGTCCATGGCGGCCGACGCGTGCACGACCACGCCCACCGGCGCCACCGTCGCATCCTCCGGCGCGAACGTCAGCATCGCGACGCGTTGTTCGCCCGGCGCGAATCCGGCACGGTCGACCGACACCACGTGCGTCACCGCATCCCCACCGTACGGAATCGCCCCCGCCGCGGGAACGATCGACACCCACGCCGCGTCGCCCGAAACCGTATAGCTCACCGCACCGCCGCCGCCGTTGCCGACCGAGACCGTCACCGCATCCGCCGTATCCGCGAAATCGATCGTCTCCGGGACCACCGACAGCACCGCCGCCGGCACATACGCGACCGCCAGCGTATCCTGCCCCACATGCTGCGCCGCGTCGGTCGCCGTCACCGTGATCACGTTGTCGCCCGGCAGCAGCGGAATCGCGCTGCTCGTCCACGACGTCCGCCCGCTGCAAGACCCGCCGGCCCCGGCGTCCGTGCGCCACGTCACCGATGTCACGCCGACATCGTCCCACGCCGTGCCACCCAGTGTCACCACGGCCTCATCCGTGGACATCGCACTATCGGCCGTTGGTGTCGTGATCACGACCACCGGCGGCGTCGTGTCCGACGGCGGCGGCGCGCTGTCGTGAATCACGACGGTCATCGTCGCCGTCACAGACCCGACCGTCGCGCTGATGTCCACCGCCTGGCTCCCGACCACGTCATGCACGACCAGCACCCCGGGCGCGCTCGCGTCGAAGCTCGCATACTCGGGCGGCGCCGCCGACCACACCGCCGCCGCCGTGACGTCGCCCCCGGTCGTATACTGGCACGGGCACGTCGCCGTCGCGGTGTAAGTCACCGTCGTCGCGTCCGCGACCGTCGTCGGACCCGCCAGGGTCACACCCGTCACGAACGGCGCGGGCGGCGCGGTCTCCGCGACCACAAGCGTCTGATCCACCGGGACGTTCGGGATCACCGTCTCACCGCCGCCGGGCCAGAGCACCTTCAGCTCGCTCACAAGCGTCACCGCGCCGACACCGAAATGAAGGTCCGTCGACGTCTGCGACTTGTAGCACTTCCCCGCGACAAGCGACTGCTGCTGCCAACCGATGGCATCCTGAACGAAAACCGTCGCCCCGATCGGCGCAAACGCCGTCCCGGGACCCGCGAGCCGGACCTTGAGCCAGTGGTTCGGCGCCGCGTCCGCATGGTTGATGTACAGCAACACACGGAAGTCGCCGTCCGGTGGTTCCGGGATCGTCCCACCCGGGCGAACCACGAGCAGATCCACATCGCCGTCGTCGTCGATGTCGGCCGACGTGACCCCGTACGAAGTGGACAACACGTTGAGCCCGAGCGACGCCGCCAGATCGACACAGCAAGGCGCCGAACCCGCATCGCATGGGTGGTTGCATTGATACAACCGGTCCGCCACGTCTTGCGACCCCGGCGGCGGCGCGTTGCACACGTACAACTCCAACCAGCCGTCGTTGTCCATGTCGAACCACATCGCGCCCCAACCGATCGTGCCCGAACGCACACCGTACTCGTCCGCCATGTCGACGAACGTCTCCCCGTCGAGGTTCATCAACAGGACGTTGTCCGTAATGTTCGTCACGTAAAAGTCAGGCCAGCCGTTGCGATCCATGTCGCCGATCGCGAGCCCCATCGCGAACATGAGCATGCCCGTACTGTCCGCCTCGGAAACCTCCGTGAACGTCCCGTCCCCGTTGTTCCGCCACAGGCTGTTCCCCACAAGCGTCTGCAGCCCGCGGTCGTTCACGTTGAACAGGTCGACGTCACCGTCCAGATCGTAGTCCACAAACGACGCCTGAAACCCTTCCCCACCCGGATCATCCACCCCCAGTTCGCTCGCCACCTCCTCGAACGTGCCGTCACCCAGGTTCCGATACAGCCGGTTCGGCGTCGGGTCCCAGAGGCCGCC
>JBHHVO010000066.1:0-12022 GCA_046754365.1 Phycisphaerae bacterium
GTGGCGGACGTCAGCCGGGCGATACGCGCTCGAAGCCCCACCGCCCCCGCAGCGGGCGGCCGCTACACGCCAAACACGCACCCCTCAGGCACGGCGACCGGCTGCGGATTATACTCTCCGCGACGCAGCGCTTCAATTCGGTGCGAGCTTCTCCGACCCGATCACAAGAACGTATACGAGCGCCGCCGCCACGACCGCCATGCCGATCGCGACCTTAGCCTGCAGCCGCTGCGCCACGATACCCGGCTCGGGTGGCACCGCCTTGCGGTGCGCCCAGAGCACCAGTCCCGCCAGACACAGGCTTCCGGGAGACCCGAAGTACAGCACAAGTGTCACGTTGAGATCCGTAAACGCCGGCCGGTATACGACCATCGTGCCGGCCACCACCAGCGCACAAAGACCGATCCAAACGCTCGCCAACGCCAACACGGACCGCCACCTCCGACGCCCGCCAAAACCGACACCGCGCCGCTCACAGCATACGGCAACACCGGTGGCATACAACCAACACGACACGTACCCGTCCGGCGCCCACCGGACGGGCTTATGCGGTCGTGACGGCTTGCAGGGGTAGCGGTGGGGCGGCGGCCCCGGGTTCGTCAGGCGGTGCGCTGCAGCGCGACGACCGTGACGTCATCCCGCCGGCGCGGCGCATCGGGCAGGTTGTCGAGTCGGTGCCCAACGCGGGCGAGTGTGTCCCGCGGTGACGGTCCAGCCGATGCACGCAACCACCGGGAATCACCGTCACGGCACGTGTTACCGGTGTCGGACTCGTTGTCCCCACACGGTTCATGCAACGCGCCGTCCGCGGCGATCACGGCGTCCATCCCGTCGGTGAAAAAGTACATTTGATCCCCGGGCGCCAGGCCCAGCGACGCGACTTCATACTGCGCCTCCGGCACGACGCCCACGACCGGACCGGAACTCATAACCGTCTCCGGTCCCCGACCGGACCGCACGACAACCGGGTGCGGTATGCCGCCGCGGGCCCAGCGGATCGTACCGTTCGTTTCGTCGTACACCGCGTAGACGACGGCCAGGAATGCGCAATCGCCCAGCCCGACCTCGAGCACGGCGCGGTTCAACCGCGTGAGCACGTCATCCGGTTCCGGCGGGGCGGCACCGTCCCGAGACCCCGCGCCGTGCCGCAGCAGCCGGTGGAAGTACGCCGAGAGCATCGCCGCCGGCATGCCGTGGCCCGTCGCGTCCGCCACCGCAAACGCGACATGCGTCGCGTCGACCCGCTCGAACGCATACACGTCGCCGCTCACCGCCTCCGCCGGGCGAAACAAGACATGCACCTCCAGCCCCCGAACCGACGGCATCCGACCGGGCATGAAGTCCCGTTGCATCCGACCCGCGACGCGCATCTGCTCGTCCAACTGCGCCACGCGCGCCGCCAGCGCCGCCTCACGCCGACGCAACGCGTCGATCTCACGATGAAGCCCCTCCATCGCCCCGCGAAACCCGCACATCGCATCGAGTCGTCCGGCCAGCGCATCGCCCGACTCCGCCGTCGCGAAACCGATCGCCCGGCCATGCACCGCCCTATGCGCGGTGTCGTCCGCAACATCCGTGTTCGATACGACAAGCGTCGCGCATGGGTCGCGGTCGAAGCGAGCGAGCAACGCACGCAATCGACCGTTCGTGACCGACTCCGCACTTTCGGTGAGTACCAGGCGGGCATCGAACCGCGGGACATGACGCGTCGCGGCCGGGTGGTCCAGCTCGGCGATCGCGATCTCGGCGCCGATCCGCGCCAGCGCGGCCGAAACAACAGGCGTCATCGCCGTGTTGTCCAGCAGCACCTCGATTCGCGGACTGGCCATGCCGTGTCGATCCCTTCCGAACCGGCCGATGCCGCGGGCGCGCCGACGCAACGGCCGATATTGCTTACGCGGTGCCGTTCCGCTCATGCGGCGTAGCACTCATGTAGTGTTTCGGATGCCCGCCGTCGCTGCTGAAGTTGCCCGCCGTCATCGCCGAACGCGCACCGGCCGACCGGACCAGCCATGACGCTCGCCGACACCGGGCGCCGGGCCGCGATCGATGCGCACACCGGTAATGCGCGCGCGAGGTGTGGGGTACGGGCACACCATGCGTACCTGGCGGGGCCCGGCGGCGGCGCCGGACCACTGCGTCTTCACATGTGTTCGTGCGTATTCGCCGGCCCCGGCGGTGCCGCACGGGTGCCGCGCGGAGCGGACCAAACACCCACGCAACGACGTGTGACCACGCACGATGACTTGAACGATGTTGCCGTGTGTTTGGGTTATGCCGGCGGCGCCGAATATCGTCTCGCGGCGGGTCCTCCCGCCGCCACGACGGGTGTAGGGTCAACCGGCGTCCGGTGGCGCCGGGCGTTCTCCCGTCAGCGCGATCGCACGGTCCCAATGCTGCGGTGGCGGATTCGCGCGGCACTGCGCTACAGCGTCGACATACACATCGACGGCGCCGTCCTCCGGGCGCCGCTCGCGACACGCCGCCAGGGCCTCCGCGCAGCGGTCCCACGCACCCGCCTGAAAGTGTGCGACCGCCGCGGCAAACTCATCGGCATACCTCCGGGTTGCGGCATCCGCCCGGTCGCACGTTTCAACAAGCTCGTGGACCGCTACCGCGCGTGCCTTGCCATGTATCCGCACCCATCCCAGCGGCCGAAACACAAACGTGTCGCCCGCCCGCGCCCGCGTCGCTTCGTCGACGAGAATGCACGTGCCGAACGCCTTGTTCGCCGATTCGAGACGCGAGCCCACGTTCACCGTGTCACCGATGCACGTATAGTCCAGCTTCGTGCTGCTGCCGTAGTCCCCGACGAACGCCTCACCCGTCGAAACCCCGATCCGGACAATTAGCCCACCGTCCCTGGCCGCATCCGCATCCGGCGCGTAGAGCCCGGCCACCGCGTCGCGCACCGCCACCGCACTCTGACACGCGGCCCGAGCATGCTCCGGGCACGACCAGATCGGCGCATTGAAAAACGCGAACACACCGTCCCCGATGAACTTGTTCACCATCGCGTCATGCGCCACCAACGCGTCGCTCACACGTTCCAGATACGGGTTGAGCAGCGCCCGCGTGCGGGCCGCACCAAGACGCTCGCTCAGCCCGGTGAAGCCCGTCAGGTCACTGAAGAAGCACGTCACCGTCGCGGGACGCGGCGACAGGTCCACCGGACGCGCCCGCGCGGCGATCCGCGACGCCACCGCCGGAGACGTATACTGCGCCAGGGCGCGCCGCAGCCGCCGCTTCGCCCGTTCCTCCGTAAACTGCCGGTAGAGCGTCACCGCCGCCCAAACCCCGCCGACCCACACCGCCGCCGGCAGCGACGCCGTTTGCACCGTCGCCGTGTAAAACGCCACCCCACCCGTCGCCACCACCAACGCCTCCACACCCGCCAGGCAGCACAGCCCGAAGATCGGTCCGCGCATGCACGTCAGCACCGTGATCGCAAGCCCGGCCACCGCCATCAGCGCGATGTTCATCCATCGAGGCGCGAGCGTCACGAACCGATTGCCGAGCATCATGTTCGCCATGTTCGCGTGCGCCATCACCCCCGGCACGCTGTCGTCGATCGGTGTCGTCACGAGATCGGCCACCGCCGTCGCGGTGTCGCCGACAAAGCAGATGCGATGTTCGATCCGCGGCCGCAGCTCGTCCAGCAGCACTTGGTTGCGCCGCCGGAGTCCGGCGTTGTACCCCTCCAGACGCGCCGCCAGTTGACCCTCGCCGTGCACCGCGTAGAGTCCGCGAATCCGGTCGCGCTCCGCGCGCTCCCCGTCGTCCACCGGCGCCGCGTTCTCCCAGACCCGCCACTGATACTGCAGCCACTCGATCGCGTCGCGCTCAACCGCGCTCGTCGTGGCCTCGAGCCGGGCCGTCGCGGCATCGATCTCAACCAATCGCGCGCGCGTCGTCGCCGTTCGACGTTCGCGCCGCAAAGCGTTCCGCCGGCGCACCAGCGCCGCATACGACCCATACGACGGCGGCGCATCGCGAAACCGCTCGAACACCAGCGCACCAACCGACGCGCCCAACCGTCGCGCATTCGCCTCGATCGCGTCCCGGTTCAGCGCAATCTCCATCACCCGCGCCGCCGGAACGTGGTCGAAGCTGTCCAGCCAACGTCCCGCCCCGCCCCCCGCGTGCCAGTTCACCACCACGTCGCCGTGCTCGCCCAGCGGTATCCGGCGCGCGCCCGCGTCGGAGGAAACCGTAAGCACGCCATGATCCCAACCCAGCGACGACGGCGCCACGCCGATCACGTCCGCCGCAACGAGCGCGCCGAGCTGCCACACGAGCTGCCCCTCCACATCGACAACCGGCGGCAGCGCGCGCAGCACGCCCGCGTAACGACGGCGGTCGTACGTCGCGAACCCGACGCCCTTCGCGGCCGCCGCGATCTTGTCGATCGGGAGTGTCGGGGCGTAGCCGCGCGCGATGTGGTCGCCCACGACCGCTGGAACAGCCGTGGTCTTCCCGAACACGGCGCGCGCCGCGCGCGCCCCGCAGAACGCCTCACAAAGCGTCGTCCGGTCGGGACTCATGTGTCCCAGGGGCGCATCCGGAACCACGGAATCGAAGAACCCGCCGAACGACGCACCCGGGTTGTCGGCCACGTACCGCGCCGCGAGCCGGCGCGCGGCCGTTCGCTTCGCCCCCGGCAACCACCGGCGCACCGACTCCGACGCGACCCGTAACGCCGGGTCAGCGGCTTGAGGCCCGAAGTCTTCCGCGCCGAGAACGAAGTCGTCCATCAGCGCCGCCACCATGCGATCACGCTCGGATCCGGCGCCCCCCGGCGCACGATCGACACGATCCATCACCGTATCGCGATCGGATCCCCCCGCCCCGCGATCACCCGCGCCCGCCGCCACGGTACCCCCTTCGTCCCCCGCCGCGAAATCCACGAGCATCGGCACATACACACACCCGGCCAAAGCCATCGCGGCCGCGAGTTCGTCATCGTCAAACACCGCCGCCGCGTCTGATGCGCCCACGTCGGACACACCGCCGTCAGACCCGTCGCCCACCGCGACCGCCACCGGGTCAACGTCGTAATACTTCCCGAACCGGATGTCGTCCGTGCGCGGCGGCTTCCGGTCAAGGAATGCGATGTCCATCGCAATCACGCCCGCGCCAAGCTCGTCCAACGTTCGGATCAACGCGCCGTACAACCGCCGTGGCCAGGGCCACGGACCGATGTCGGCCAGCGCGCGATCGTCGATGTCGATCATCACGATCCGCGGGTCCGCTTCGATCGTGCTCAAATACCGGAAGTGTTGATCCTGCCCGTACCGGTCGATTCGCCCCAACCACCCCAGCGACAGCGCAACGCACCCCACGAGCGTCGCCGCGCACCCGACGCAAAGCCCCCACCGACACCCGTACGCCCACGTCCGCATCGCCATCGCACGCGCATTCTACGCCCTCAGCCCGAGCAACGCCCGTCGGGTCCCGTGCGAACAAGACCGCGTCGTCCCCAACCCCACCGACACCCGTATGCCCACGTCCGCATCGCCATCGCACGCGCATTCTACGCCCTCAGCCCGAGCAACGCCCGCCGGGTCCCGTGCGAACAAGACCGCGTCGTCCCCAACCCCACCGCACCGGCCGTCCGCCATCGGACAACCACCGCACAGTAGCTCGCGCCATGCGTCCCGCGACGATCGCCGGGCAGTGGCGGCGCCTTTCGAGACTCTTTTTCATGGCGGCGTTCGCTTGGCCGAACCACCCCGAATAACATGGTGGAGCGCAAACGCGTCCCGTCGGCCCCCGCTCGAACTACCGGAGGTTCAGATCGTTTCAGGCACGCGATCTCCCTGCACCTCCGGCTCAAGAAAATGTGGCGAAGAAGGCACAACCCGACCGTGTCCGGCCGCGGCTGAGATCGGGCAGATCGACCGACGCCGACGGTGAGCGGGAATCTGCGCGGAGTTCTCCACCAGATTCCTTGCATCCGGCCGTTGACAAACACTGCTTCATAGATGTGGGATCCATGCGGCAGACTGTCAGGAAATGCGCGTCATCCTGCACCGGAAAGCTCTTATGTCCCAGCCCCGCAGGCTCCTCACCGTCCGCGAAGTCGCGGACATTCTGCGATGCAAGCCGGACGCCGTGCGGGCCATGATCGCGCGCCGACGCATCCGGGCGCTAAGCTGACTTCGCGCTGGGTGATCGGCGCCGAGTCCGTGTACGCCTTGATCGACCGGGTGATGCCGAAGCCACGCCGGACGGCGGACCTTGACGCCGCCGCTGACGGCCGAGGTCATGGCCGCATTATGGGCACACCCGCTGGCTCGGTGTGCGACGGACGACCATGTGTTCAAGGCGATCCCAAAGTCGCTGACGCTCCGGAACGACCTGAACGCCGCGGGCATCCCGTACGTCGTGAACGGCGCCAAGCTGGACTTTCATTCGTTGCGGGTGACGTCCGGCACGATGCTGGCCACGAGCGGCGTCCCCTTGCGTACGGCCATGGAGCTCATGCGACACACCCACATCCGGCTCACGACCAAGACCTACGCCGATCCGCTGCTCATCGACACGCCCCGGGGCCGTGGACAGGTTGCCACGTCTGACGGATGCGCACACGCGGCAACAGCAACGCGCCACCGGGACGTACGGCGCCAGTATGTCAGCGGCATCGGTGAGGGTGGAACCCTCCGAACCTGACATACCGTCTGACATGCCGTTTCACGTGGCATCAGATGGCCCAAAGGGACAGGATTTCGCGTCATGCGCTCATGAGTGCCAAGTTAGTGTCACCTCAGAAAACCCTACAAAACAAGGGGTTTCACGAACCCCAAGAGGTGACAAGCATTTGTCACAAAAATGGAGCCAGGGGGACTCGAACCCCCGACCTTCTGCATGCCATGCAGACGCGCTCCCAACTGCGCCATGGCCCCACGTCCGACGCATTATCCCCGCATGCCCCCACGCCGCAACCGCCGTCGACGCGGCGTCTGCATACGACATCCGACCACCCCACCAAGCCATGCTCCCGCACGCCGTCGGACCGGGACCCCACCACGCCATCCGATCACCATCGCCGCCGCGCCCCTAAAGCCGTCGATCCAACCGCCGGTAATGAATCGCCTCGAGCACATCATCCGCGACGATCCGCTCGCGCCCGGCGAGGTCGGCGATCGTCCGGCCCACGCGAAGAATCTTGTCATGCGCGCGGGCCGAAAGCCCGAGCTCCGTCAGCGCCTGCCGAAGCACCCTCTCCGATGCGTCGTCGAGCGCGCAGAACCGGCGCAGCGCCTTGCCGCTCATGCGTCCGTTTGCCATCGTCGCGTCGTCCGCAAAACGCGCCCGCTGACGCGCCCGCGCCCCCAGGACCTGCTCCCGCATCACGGCCGAAGGCGTGCCGTCGCGTTCGCTCCGCAGCTCGGCAAGCGGCACGGCCGGCACTTCCACGTGAATATCGATCCGGTCGATAAGCGGCCCGCTGATCCGCGACATATAGTTCTCAATCTGCAGCGGCGAGCACTTGCAGCGCCGCCGCGGGTCGCCGTAATAACCGCACGGACACGGGTTCATCGCCGCCAACATCAGCGTCGACGCCGGATACTTCACCGTCGTGTGCGCCCGCGCGATCGTAATCTCCCCGTCTTCCAGCGGCTGGCGCAGCGCCTCCAGCGTACTCCGCGGAAACTCCGGAAACTCATCCAGGAACAGCACGCCGTGGTGCGCCAGCGACACCTCACCCGCCTTGGGGATCGTCCCGCCGCCGACCAGCGCCGGCGTGCTCGCCGAGTGGTGCGGCGTCCGCACCGGCCTTGTCGCCAACAGCGCAACGCCAGGCCGCAACGCACCCGCGACCGAGTGGATCCGCGTCGTCTCAAGCGATTCCTCGAGCGTCAGCGGCGGCAAGATCGTCGGCAGCCGCTTCGCGAGCATCGTCTTGCCCGATCCCGGTGGACCGATGAGCAACATGTTATGCCCCCCGGCCGCGGCAATCGTCAGCGCACGCTTGACGTGTTCCTGACCGCGGACATCGCCGAAGTCGCAATCGTACGTACACGACGCCGCAAACACCGCATCCAGATCAACCGTCACAGGCTCAAGCGGAAGCTCACCCGTGAGAAACCCGATCGCATCCGTCAAACAACCGACCGGGATCACATCAAGCCCATCCACCACCGCAGCCTCGGGCGCGTTCTCCACCGGCAGCATGATCCCGCGCAGCGCGCGTTCCTTCGCCAGAAGCGCCGCCGACAGCGCGCCGCGCACCGGTCGCACGCGGCCGTCCAGCGCGAGCTCACCGGCCACGAGGTACCCCTCCGTAACGTCCCCAGCCGCGTTCCCATTCGCAAAACCGATCCCCAACGCGATCGGAAGATCGAAGATCGGCCCCTCCTTCCGGATGTCCGCCGGTGCCAGGTTGATCACCGTCTTGTGGCGCGGGAACGCATACCCCGAGTTCTGCATCGCGCTCCGGACCCGCTCGATGCTCTCCTTGACCGCCGTATCCGCGAGACCGACGAGCGTCGCGCCCGCAAAACCCCGGCTCGCGACATCCACCTCAATCTCAACCGGAACCGCATCGATGCCGTTGAACGCGACACTCTGAAGCCGTGCGATCATGACCGCCCATTATAGCCGGATCGGCCGCGCCGTCGCCGCCGCGACTGGATGTACGCAGACACCCCGGACCGGGCGTCAAACCGCCGGCGTCGGTGTCCAACGCGGCTCTTCCATCCTTGATCCGAGCCCGAAGCGCAACCGCGTGGTCGTCCCGCCGCGCCGAAGCACACCTGTCCCGCGTGTCCCCCGCCGGGTCTCTACGCCCCACACCGATCGACTGCGAACCCAACCCGTCGACCCGACGCACACACAGCGCAACGCCATCCCGACGTCCGGACTTGCATTCCGCCCGGCTTGAGCCGAACATATGGCTCCGGGTCGGCCTGGAATCGGGCGCACCGGGGTCCGCAGGGCGCGGTCGTCGGAAGCGGGAACCATCAAAGGAGACATGACATGAACGTATTGGATCGACGATTCCGACACCTCTTCGGTGTCTTGATCGTGGGGTTCGGTCCCGTGGGGGCGGCAACCGCCGAAACGCTGCTCGACGGCCGGGAGAAATCCTTCCTCGTCGTCGGATATTCCACGTCATTCGCCTGGCCGGACATGCTACAGGACATGCTCGACGAGCACGCCGGCGGGCACCGCGTCTACCACGTGCTCAATGCCGTCGTCGGCGGGTCCCCCGTCGAGACCTGGATCGCCGACACCGGCACCGACGATTACAAGAAAACCATCGGCGCCATGCTCACGGACTACTTCGGACCCGACGCCCGACTCCGCGGCGATGCGCCCACACCCACCATCGCGCTCTGCCAGCAATCGCTACAGTTCACGCGCACACGCAGGGGACCGATCGCATCCGCCGACGATCGCGAAGGCATTAAGATCGGCGCGGACGCGATGGAAAAGCTCGCCCGACGTCTCCGAGCACACGGCATCGAGCGCGTCCACTTCGGCATGCACATCTACAAGAAACCCGTCGAGCCCGAGGTCGGCAACGAGAGGCTCGCGCTCGCCGCGCTCCTCGCGCGCGGCCACGACTTCATCTTCCAAGGACCCGACGTCTGGACGCCCACAAAGGCCGCCTACCCGGATGCCTTCGCCGAAGACGGCATGCACCCCAGCGCCGCGGGCATGAAAATCATCGCCGAAGCGTGGTACCGCAACATCGCCGGCGACGCCGCACGCCAGGACATCATCGACCGCATGCACGCCCGCACCTACGACGTCGAGCCCATGATGCGGGCCTACCTGACCGCACGACGCGACGGCCGGCCACGCGGCGCGGACCGGCTCGCACGGCGCGAACCAGCGCGCGGACAAGCGCCCGACGCACGGCGCGGCGGACGCGCGGCGCGTCGCGGCCGCGGCGACGACGCCCTCAAGGTCGGCGAACCCGCACCCGACTTCACGCTCAACATGCTCCACGACGACACGAAGCGGGTCACGCTCGCGAGCTACCGGGACAAACGCCCGGTCGTGCTCTTCTTCGGCAGCTATACGTGACCACCGTTCCTTCGCCAGGTTGGCGAAATGGAACGCATGTATCAGACCTACAAGGACATCGCCGAGTTCTACATCGTCTACATTAGTGAAGCCCATGCCATGGACGATCGAAGCCCGGTCCCCTATGCCAAGGACCTCGGCATCAAGGAGCACAAAACCTACGGCGAACGATGCCGCGTCGCCGACCGGCTCACGATCGACAAAAAACTCACCATCCCCTGCCTCATCGACGGCATGGACAACGCCGTCGAAGCCCAATACCACGGCCACCCCGACAGGGTCTTCCTCGTCCGCAAGGACGGCAAGCTCGCCATCGCCGCCAGGCGAGGACCCTGGGGCTTCGCCCCGGCGATGCGCGCGTCACAAGACTGGCTCGCGTCCTATCGCCGCACCGGTGTCGAGCCGGCCATCGAGATCCCCGACGAACACTTCGACGCCGGCGAAGCGCAGCGCGACCTCGCGACCGCATATCAACGCCGGGATTACGAAACCGCACTCAAGATCGCCAAACGCCTCCACAACGCCGAGCCGCGATCCCCGATCCACATCTACAACGCCGCGTGCATGTATTGCCTCCTCGGCGCCACCGACGACGCCTATACATGGCTCGAAAAGGCCGTCGATGCCGGGTACGACGATGCCGATCAGCTCCTCGCCGACGATGACTTCAACTCGATCCGTAATACCGGGCGCTTCAAGAAACTCGTCGAAAGAACGCGCGACAACGTCCGCGCCCGCGAGGCGCGCCGACTCACCCCCGACGCCGCCGAAACCGCCGTCGGCACGTGGACCATGACCACGACGTTCAATGGCCGCACCCTCGAGTCCGGCATGACCATCCGGTATGAAAACGGGTTCCTGGTCGGCACGTGGCGAAGGAGTGACGGCAAGACCGTGGACATGGAGGATCTCACGCTCGACGGCCGCAAGCTCGCGTTCAATCGTACGATGGGCGAGGGCATGGACATGACCCTGCGCTACGAGGGAACCATCGACGGCGACACCATCGACGGGCAATACACGACACCCTTCGGTACCCTCGACGCCAACGGACGGCGCAACCACGAAAAACCCAAGCCCGGATCCCCCGGCGCAACCGCACACCGCGGCACCGATAGCAAAACGTCCCGGCGCATCGTCGGCGACTGGGATATGGAAACCAAACTCGGAGATCGATCCATAGACGCCGTCATGACGCTCACGATCAAGGACGGGCGCCTCACCGGTGTCTGGAAAAGCATGGGCCGCGAAATGCCCCTCAGCGACATCGCGTTCGACGGCACGACGCTCTCCTTCAAACGCTCCATCGGCCCGGAACAAGAGCTAACCTTCACCGGCACGCTCAAACGCGACAAGATCAACGGGAAATACGCCGGACCCTTCGGCGACATCGAATCCAACGGCGAGCGCCGCTCAGGGTATTGATCCAACCTGCGCGCCGTTTATCCATCGCGCGCACGGCGGCGCCAGGTCCAGACCGAGTGCAGCGTCGCTCCGCGTTCCATGGAGCGGAACGAACCGAGCCGCGAGCGCAAGCGACCGGTTCTTTCGCGGTAAGAGCGACTTTCCTCCCTCCCCTCCCTTACGGTCGCGGCTCGGATCATCCATCGAATAACGTGCGACGCAGCAGCAGTAGCAATCGGTCGAGCAGTTCGTTGATGGCCTGCGGGGTCGTGATCGACCCCGCAGGCCGTTGATCCATTCGCCCGGCGCCTCGATGGGTTTCGCAGCCCACGGGTCCACTGGCCAAGCGCACGCTCAGGGTCTTCCCCGCGTTGATTCTTCCGGTCTTCTGGCTTGACCCGACACTTACGGTGTCCTATTATGAGACTGTGGACGTTGGCACGTTTGGCTAAGTGTTCGTGTGCGGCCCCTCTTGTGGGAGAGGTCATGGGCACGGTCGGGATAACACAACTCGTCTTCAGGCTACCCCCCCCGAGGGCTCACGGCGCCCCCGTGGCCCGCCGTTCTACCCAACAGCGCG
>JBHHVO010000067.1:0-12007 GCA_046754365.1 Phycisphaerae bacterium
GCGGCTCGGGGGCGGTCGAGCCGCTCGGGCCCGCGGTGCGGACGGGCACGGCGCACGCGCGGCGCCGCGCGGCCGACTCGTTGGGTGAGATATCGGGGCGTGCGGCCGTGTCGGCGCTGATTGGGATCGTGGAGGATGCGGACGAAGACCGTGCGGTGCGGGAAGTGGCGGCGTGGGCGCTCGACAAGTACACCGAGGAGTTGTTGACCGATGTGCAGCACGCGCTCGTGGCGGTGATGCTGGGGCATTGGGCGGATGTTGTTTTCATCGGTGCGCGGGCGATCGGCCCGCTCGAGGCCGCGCTCCAGGACGACGACGAGGCGCGACGCGAGCGGGCGGCCCAGGCGCTCGCCGACATCGGGACGCGGGAGGCGCTGGATGTCCTGGTCGCATCCCTGCCGGACCGTACGCAGATATCTCAGGTGAAACGCGTGGCGCTTGAGGCGATCGGCGGCAGGGGCGACGACCGGACGCAGCCGCTGGCCGCGGCCGCGCTGAACGATGCTGACTTCGAGGTCCGGCGGTCGGCGGCGGAATTGCTGGAACGGAAGGGATGGCAGCCCGAGACGTGCGGCGATCGGATACTGTACGCGATTGCCCAGGAGCGCTGGGACGCCGTCCGGGCTGAAGGCGAGCGGGCGGTACCGATGCTCGTGGAAGCGCTGGATTGCCCCGCGATCCGCCCCGAGGCGGTACAGGCACTCGTCGGCACCGGAGACCCGGGTATGACGGCGCTCGTGGATGTGTTGTCCGATGAGACGAGACCCGTCCCGACCCGCGAGGTGGCGGCGATGGCGGTGGCCGCCGCCGGGGACGAACGGGCGATCGAGCGTTTGACCGCGATGCTGCGCGATAAGGACATGGCGATGCGGCAGATGGCCGTCTGGGCGCTGCAGCGGTCCGGCTGGGAGCCGAAGGACGACAACGGGCGTGCGGCGATCCTGATCGCGAACGAACGATGGTCTGAGCTGGGGGACCTTGGTGCTGCTGCGGTCGAGCCGCTTTTGCGGTTGGTGACGGAACGCATGGCGGTACCGGAGGCGGTCGGGGCGCTCGGAGACGTACTGGAGTCGGCTCCGGAGCGTGTGTCGATCCGGCAGCTCCGTGCGATCCATGCGCTCCGGCGTATGTTTCAGGCTGACGCGCCCCGCACGGGTGGGTCGCCGGATCAGATCAAGGTTGACGGTGTGCGCGTGGACTTCTCGCGGATCCAGCAGCTTGCGAAGCGGGAGCTCTTCCACCGCGGGATCGTTGTCCAGTGATCGCACGGGTGATGCGCTGCGGGGGTGGGCGGCGCTGCGGGATCGAGTGCCGAATCGGGATGCGGCCGTTGGCCCCGACGGGGACGTCGAATCGCGCGGGCGCCGCCGGGTAGGGGTGGCGACGTCGAATCGTGACGGCGAGGGGGCATCCGGGGGCGACGTTGAATCGAGTAGGCGATCCGGGGTTGCGCGGGTGAGGCCGTATCGCGCGGTGGAGGCCGTCACCAAGGCCGCCGCCACCGGCGGTCCCGTGTGTCATGCGCCTACTGCATCCCGCCGGTCTTGATGTGGGCCTGGCACTGCGCACCGAACCTCAGCCGGGCGCAGCCCGATCATTTCAGCCCGCGCGTGTCGTCTGGAGCAGGGTCGTCCGTGCGGGCGTCGCCGAGCCTCGCGACATCCTTGAGCGTTGGATCGTCGCATACGCGATGGCGGGCCATGTCGGACGCGACATCGGCCGCTGCGCGATCCTCGAGTTCCGCTGCGATGTCATCCGGGATGCTATCGAGGATGTCGTCCTCACTGTCGTCCGCGGGGTCGGCCGGCGGATGGTCTCCGGCGTGGATGTGCTTGGCGAGGATCGCGCGGGCGAGCTCGATCCGCATGATGACCGCCGGCATGTCGTCCGGGCGGTCGGCCGGGTCTTCCGCGCAGCAATCCGCGATGAGGCGTGCGATCGGGGGCGCGAGCCCGTTTCGGCCGCCGCCGTTGATTTGCGACATGCGCTTGCCGACCAGCCCTTGTGCGTGAAGGCTGACGGTCTGGTTCATGCCGGTGGCGACGGGGCGCCCGGTGAGCACGCGGTGCAGTGTGGCGCCGAGTCCGAACACGTCGGTTCGTTGATCGAGCGTGCCGCGTTCGACCTGCTCGGGGGCCATGTAGTGGATCGTGCCCTGTATGCGCGTTTTGGCCTCGTGCCTGCGGGCGCTTTGTCCCAGGTCGATGAGCTTAACCTGTTGCTGCGTGTTGACCAGGATGTTGCCGGGCTTTAGGTCCGCGTGCACGAAGCCGGCCAGGTGCATCGCGTTGAGCCCGTTCGCGACTTCGGTGAAGAGCCTGAGCACCTCGTCTGGGTCTCGCCGGTCCTTGTCGGAAAGCGGTGCGCCGTCCACGTACTCCATGATGAGCATCGCGCCGCGGACACGAAAGCGCTTGCGCAGCATGCGCAGCGCGTATACCTTGCGCACGGCGGGATGAACCACGGCAGCGCCGATCTCGTGCTCCGCGCGGAGTTGGTCGACGATGCGGAGATCCTGCGCGTTGTCTACGACGACATATTTGATCGTGTAGTCCCGGCCGGTGCGGATACATCTGGCCCGGTAGAGTCGCGACCGCGCGCCGACACCGAGCTTTTCGATGATCCGGTGATGCGGGAGTTCGATCGTCATGATTCCACCGTCCTCGGCGCACGGACGCCCGAGACGCCGGACGTAGCCGTGCGGTGCGCGCGCCGCTCCATGGAGCCGCACGGCCGCGTGCGCCGACGCGATCATGCCGGGCCGATCACGCTCAGCCGACCAGATGCCGGCCCACATACGCGGGGCGGGCGCTCGCGCAGCCCCACCGCGCAGGGATTCGTGCCGACGGGTCTGCGGCGTCGCGACCGCACGTCGACCGACACCCCTAGCATGTGCGCACACCTGGCGCTTACGATGGTACGGCGACCGTCCCCCGGGGCGGGATGAGCATTGGGGAATCAATGAGACGATGAATGGCCGATAATCGGATCGATAGTACCCACCAAGGGTACGTCCCCAGTACCACACGTCATTATACTCATCGGTAAGTGGCAAGTCACGCACAAATTCGGGGCCGTGGTGCGCTGGTACGGCGGGTCAGCGGCCGCATCGGCCGAGTAGGGTCCGGCCCGTCAGCGCGGCGGGCCCGAGCCCACCGACCGGTTACGCGACATGTCGTAGGGGTTGCGCCAGTGCTCTGATGACCTCCCGACGCCGATGCCCCGTTACGCACCCTGATACGCTCGTTGCCCCGCTCGGCACTCGCGTGTATGTGAACATGGCATATGGTGATGGCGCCAGCGGGATGTGCCTGCGCCGCGCGTGCCACGCGTCGCTCGCACTGAAGGGCGACCCCATCGGCGCGCACTACCCGTCCGGCGGCGCGGATGTCCGGGCCATGAGGCGGTGTCCGATCGGCGCGAGTCGAAACGCGAGTTCACGGCGTAGCTCGTCGGCGGTGAAACTCCGCGTGCGGACGTCGCGGGCGACGTCGGTGAGCACGTCGGCGAGGCGGAAAAGCTCGGCGGTGACGGCGGGACGCGGCGGGTCCGTCTCGATGACCCAACGCCGGTCGCGGCGGCGGAGCGTCACCTCGTCGAGCGGCAGCCGCCCCCCCACCTCGATCGTGACGACGGCTGTATCGCCGTCGATCCGCTCGTCGTGGACGCGGAGGTTCATCGAGAACACGCCGATGATGTCGCCTACGCTTGCGCGATCGAACGGTTGGGCGGACGCCGGGCCGAGCCGGTCCGTGATCGCCGCCTGGAGGACGCCGTTGGCGGTGAGCAGACGATCGACTGACTGAATGAGTGCGATGATGTGGGGTCGCTGCTCGTCGAGGAGGAACGGTTCGATCGCCCGGTATCGCCCGGATCGCCTGAGCGCGTTGACATGCGCGACGGTCTGGGTGGGGGACATGTTGGCTGCGGCGGCGACGTGCTCACGCCGTGGGCCGTCTTGGGGCCGCGCCGTTGCGCCGGCCGGCGCGTTCGCCGCGGTCGCGTTTTGTCGTGCCGGTCGGTTGTCACATGCGGCCGTCACACACGCAGCCGTGGCGGCGCTGAGTAGCCAGATCGCGGGCGCCGCACTTGGGCATCGGTGTGTCGAGCAGTGGCGTCGTGCTTTGTCGCGCATCATCTTGCGCGCTGGGCGCCCGATGGCTTGAGCCGTGGTGGGCTTGGAAAGTAGGCCGGGCTTACGTTCCCCACGCCGAAAGCGATGGGCGACCGAGTGAGCAGGGCCCGTGGATTCACGGTTGATCGCGCACCGGTACATGTTCACGCCTGTTCGTGTGGGTTCAGCTGCCGGCCGCTTCCTGACGGGGGCGGTTCGGATCGGACGAAAAGGACCCGCAAGACGGCGTGTGACGACGCCCGAGACCAGCGGCGGGCGCGTGGTTCCGTGGGCGCGCCGTCGGCCCATGGTCAGGAGGTATACTTCGGTACACGGATCCGTTTCGTCTCGGATCGCGCGCGCCGGCCGTAGCGGTCCTCAAACGACGTGACGATCTCCACTTCGGTGCCGGCGATGTCCTTGGATGCCCACCGCAGCCGCAGGGCGTACCCGTCGCCCATGATGCCGGGTCGCCCGATCCGTCCGACGTCGCTGGTGGTGTAGTGCCAGTCGCTGACGAGTTTGCGCTCGACATCGTCGGTTGTGCGGTTCAAAGCGTACATCCTTACGTTGAACGTGCCGTCGCGCAAGACGCTCTTGCCGCCGGAAATCTTGAGGAATGCCTTGAAATGGAAGCCCTCGGGGTCACGGTCACCGGCGGCGTCCAGGTTGAGCCAGCAATCCCGATCGTAGATGCACACGACGCGGCTCACCGGCGGCTCGTTCCGCGGCGGTATGAGTTTGGTGTTGCCGCGGGCCCCGGTCGCCGCCGGGCCGGGCGTGCGGCACGCGGCGGCGCCGCACGCGACTGCGAGCGCTACGGCGATCCCAACGCGTGACATAGCAGGCTCCTTGTTGTGTGTATGGCCGCGTCTGAGCCGGTTCGGCGCCGCTCACCTGGGCTCGCGGCCGCGCCGTCGCAGCCGCACGATCGGCGGGTCGGGGTCCACGCGTATGAACGCGCGTCCGTCCGGCCGCGCTTGTTACTCTTCGGTGCCGGCGTCGCTACGGACGATTGTCGGACCGTACACGGCCCGCGCCGCGGTCGTCGTGGTGACGGTTGGTCGCGTGATGACCGGTCCGTAGGTCTTGGGCTTGGGGCCATAGCGTTTTGGTTCATCCTCGTCGGGCTGCCCGCGTTGTCCGCCCTCGTCGTCGGCGTTCTCGGTGTCGACGCCGCCGAGACGGGGTTTGACGCGCAGGCCTTCCATCAACGGGTTCTCGCGGATTTTGTCGGAGAGCTCGAACAGGTTGCGCTCTTTGATGGACATGTCGAGCAGGTCGTCGGGCGTGTGGGCGACGTTTACCGTGAGCACGACGAGGAGCTCGGTTTTCTGCCGCGATACGGCGGTGGAGCGAAACAGGAAACCCAGATATGGGAGATCGCCGAAGATCGGGACCTTGTTCTCGGCCTCGGACATGCGATCGGTAATCAAACCGCCGATGACGACGGTTTCTCCGTCGCGGACCGTGACGTTGGTGTCGACTTCGCGCGTCGAGATGACCGGCGAGGAGACACCCTCGGTGAGCTGGAGGTTTTCACCGCTGAAGCTTGAGATCTCCTGGACGATTTCGAGCGTTACATAGCCGTCCGGGCTGATGTGCGGCGTCGTGGTGAGGATGATGCCGACCGTCTCGCGCCCGACGGTGGCATTGGTCGAGCCGGTGTCGTTGATCTGGGAGCTTTCTACGAACGGGATGTCATCGCCGATTTCAATGCGTCCCTCGTCTCCGTTGCGGACGGTGAGCATCGGGCGGGAGAGGACTTCGAGCCGGCTGTCCTGTTGCAACGCGTGGAGCAGGAAGTTGAAGTCCTCTCCGGTGATCGTGAAGTTGAAGCCGCCGATCCCCAATCCGGCCGCCCCGAGGTCCGTGCCGAGCACGAAATCGAAATCGCTGCCGCGGATGATGCCGTTGGGGCCGAGCACGGCGTTTCTGGAGAAGGTGAGGTCTTGTCCGGCGATCTCGATGCCGAACTCGAAATTGTCGGTGAGCGTGACCTCGGCGATGAGCACGGAGATATGGACCTGCGGCTCGGGCCGGTCGAGCTCTCGAATCATGTCCATCGTGCGTCCGTGGGTGCGGCGGCTCGTGCCGACGATGAGGCTGCCGCTGCCCTCGTCGGCGGTGCCGAGGCTTTGGATGGATACCTGCTGGTCGGCGCGCCGCATCGTGGATGTTTCATCCTCGAGACCGGCGAAGACGTCCTGCTCCTGCTGGATGTAGCCCTGTACGGCGTCCGCGAGCTCCGCGGCATCCCGGAACTTCGCCCGGTAGACGTCGGTGACGCGCTCGTCGATCTCCTGGCTGTCCAGGTAGCGTACGAGGTCCTCGACCATTTGCAGGTCGATCTCCGCGCCGCTGGCGAGCAGTGTGTTGGTTCTCGGATCGGCCGTGAAGCTGAGCCGCTGCCCGACCGAGGCCAGGTCCAGGTCGTCGAATTCGGTGTCGCCGAACCGGAGCTGGCTTTGCACCTCGCCGTCGGCGCCGCCGTCGACTTCGAAGAGGTTCGTGAGCTGATCGACCATGCCTTCGGCGTCGCTGTTGACGAGCGGGAAGAGGCGGACTTCCGACGTGATCGGCCTGATCGTGTCGAAGTCGTGGATCATGGCCTCGAGCATCTCCATGCTGTCGGCGGGGGCCATGACCATGAGTGAGTTGGTCCGTGGATCGGCTGTGATCTGGATGTCCTGGCGCAAGAGCTTGCGCGACATGACGCTGCCGTCCGGCAGCTTTTGGTTGAACTGGACGATGACGGCCTGCTCCTCGTCGCCGCCGGTGTCGCCGATCAAGGTGTCCTGAATGAGCGTCGCGAAGTCTTCCGCGAGTGCTCGTTTGAGCTGGATCATCTTCACCGTGCGTTCGACGACCGGGGTGGCCGTGTCAAGCCGGTCGATGACCGTGCCGATGTTGTCCATCTGCGTCGGCGACGCCCAGACGATGATCGAGTTGGTTCGTTCGTCGGCCTCCACCGCGATCGCGTCACTCCGGCCACCGTCGCCGTCGGGTTGGAATAGCTGTTCGAGCTTGTCGGTGAGCGGGGCCGCCTTCGCCATGCGCAGGGGGAATATCTCGAACTGCTTGGCCAGCGCCGACGGCCTGTCGAGCAGCCCGAGCAGGTCTACGATGGCCTGATGGTCGTCGCGCGATGCACTGCAGACAAGGCTGTTGGATGATTCCTCCGCTTCAATGATGATCGGCGTGCGAGCGGCGTCCTGGCCTTCCGCGCGGGCGTCGAACAGCGTCTGCATGCGTTCCGCGAGCTGGCGGGCGGATGCGTGTACGAGCGGGTACACGACGAACGACGCCGTCATCGGTCCGGCCTCGACGTCGAGTCGCGTCACGATGTCCACGACGCGCTCCATCGCGTCGCGGGTCGCGGCCACGATGAGTGCGTTGCTTCGCGCATCGGCGATGACGGTCGGGGCTTGGAACGCGTCGGATGCGCCGGCCATGCCCTGGAAGAGTTCGTCGAGCATGCCGACGAGCACGTTCGCGTCGGCGTATTCGAGTTTGAAGAGCCGTGTGTCGTCGATGAGCGGCTGGGCTTCGAGCGCTGTGACCAACTGTGCGATCTCCTCGTAGTCGGCGCGGCTGGACGCGACGATGATCGCGTTGCTCCGCTGGTCGGCCACGATGACCGGCGTGTCTTCGGGCAGCTCGGCCTGGCTGAGGAGGTTGCTTTTGCGTTGCCAGAGTTCGTCGATTTTTTCCTTGACGTCGGTGGCCGACAGGCGTTCACACGTGATGATGCGGATCTGGTCGAAGACCTTGGCCGGCGGTGTGTCGAGCTGTCGTGCGATGCGGATGATCTCCGCGTAGTTCTCATCCGATGCGGAAATGATGAGCGCGTTGCTGCGGATGTCGACGCTGAGGAAGACGCGCTCGCGCTCCAGGGCCGACTGGTTGGCGCCGGTGGCCTGGGCGGCTTCGAACCGCTGTTCGAAGAGGCTCGTGACCATGTCGCCGATGCGCGTGGCGTCCGCGTGTTCGAGCGGCACGATGCGCAACGGGAACTTGAGTGCGGTCGCGGGGCGATCCAGCTCGCCGACGACCATGGTCACGAGTTCAAGCTGTTCCTCGCGTCCGGACACGATGAGCGTGTTCGTGCGGGTATCGGCGGCGAGGCCGATGTTGTACACGAGCGCCCGCGCGGCACCTTCCGGCACCGCGCCTTCGCCTGCGCCGTCCGGGTCTCGCGGCAACTCCTTACCGTCGGCGAACATCGTCTCGAGGATGCCCAGCACGGATTCGGCGTCCGCGAACCGGAACGGAAACAGTTTGACGTCGACGTGTTCCGCGAGCGGCACGCCGTCGAGCAGGCGAATGAGCTCGCCGACGGGGCCGACGTTGCTCTGCACCGTCGCGACGACGAGGCTGTTGGTGCCCGCGTCCGCGATGATCTCGATTGGCTTCTCCCGGTCGATCGGAGAGAGCTCGACGAGGTCACCGTCCGGTGTCGCCCGGCTGACGCTGAGGCGGTAGATGACCTCTTCGGTCGCGTCGGCGTTGTCCTCCCGCGCGATCAAGCCCGTGAGCACGTCGGCGAGTTCCGATGCCTGCGAGTGAAGCAGCGGGAACACGGTGAGCGTGACGTGGCCCCACGCCTTGTCCGGCTCCACGTCGAGCCGATCGATGAGCATCTGAATCTTTTCGCGATCGTCGGTCGCCGCGAGGACCATGACTGAGTTGTTCGCGTTGATCGCGCGCACCTGCAGGCCGCTGTCACCTTCGGACACGCCGGCGGCCGATTCAAGGTCGGTCAGGATCTCCTCGAGCTGCGTCGCGACATCGCCGGCGCGCCGGTGCGCGATGGGGAACAAGAGGAGCCGGTGTTTGATGTCGGCGAGCTCCGACGGCACCGCGTCGATTTGCTCGACGAGGGCGACGACGGCGTCGATTTCTTCCGGCACCGCGCCGACCACGAGGATGTTGCCGCCGAGCGCGCGTAGCGACGGCTGCTCCTCTTCGTCACGGCCGGGGTGCGCATCGATGAGCGCTTCCTGGACGGCCGTCGCGATGTCGCCGGCCGACCGCTCCGTCACGGTGATGACGCGTACGTTTTTCTTGGCCGCCGCGGGTCGATCAATCTCGGCGACGAGTTGCTCGACGAGCAGTAACTGGTCGTCTCGACCTGAGACGATGACCGTGTTGGTACGCGTCTCGGCGACAACGCTGATGTTGTAGGCGAGCGCGCCGTAGAGCCCCTCTGGGACGGCCCCGCCGCCGCTGCCGTCCGGGTCCTCGGAGAGCGGCTTGCCCTTGTCGAAGATCGCGTCGAGCGTGTCACGGACGGTGTCGGCCTTGGCGTGGCGGAGTGGGAACGACTTGACACCGACGCGTCCCGCGACGGGTACATCGTCCATGAGGCGGATGAGTTCGCCCATGGGGCCGACGTTTTCCTCTGGCGTTGCGACGATGAGGCTGTTCGTGCCGGCGTCGGGAATGATTCTGATGTTGAGTTCGAGGTTGATCGGCGACAGCTCCACGACGGCGCCGTCGACGCCGGCCTTGCTGATGTTGAGCCGGCGGATCATATCCTCGGCGGTGCTGCGCGTTTCCGGGGTCGCGATGAGGTTGTTGATGACCTCGGCCATCTCGCTCGCCGTGGAGTGTAGCAGCGGATAGAGCGTGAGCTTGGATTCGCTCCATTTCGACACGGCTTCGACGTCGATTTGATCGATGAGCGTCTGGAGCGTCTGGCGGTCCGACTCCTGGGCGACGATCATGATCGTGTTGTTCGCGTTGTTCGGGATGATCTGGAGCTTGCTGTCGTCCTCGCGGATGCCGCGCGACGCCTGCATCTTCCTCACGATCGGCTCCAACTCGGCCGCCACATCGCTTGCGCGGCGGTGCTTGAGCTGGAACACGAGCTGCTCGAGCCCGCCGATATCCGACGGGATCGCGTCGACTTGCTTGATGATGTCGATGACCCAGTCCATATCGTCCGGCAGCGCGGAGATGAGGATGATGTTGGAGGAGAGCGCGCGGAGCGACGGTTGTTCGTTCGCCTCACGACTGGGATCGGCGTCGACCAGCGCCTGCTCGACGGTCTGCGCGATCTCGTTCGCGTCGCGCTCCTTCACGGTCACGATTTCGAGCTCGCGCTGCGCCATCGTCTCGCCGATTTGCCCGATGATCGCCTCCAGCGCGCGGAGGTGGTCCTCACTGCCCTTGATGAGGACGCGACCGCCGACGACCTGGACGTCCACGTCGGCGCCGGCGAGGCTCGCGGCGGCCGTGCTTGCGGCCGGGCCGGGCGTCTGCGGCGGTGTCTCCGCCGGTGTCGCGGCGCGACGCGGTGGGTCATGCTTTTTGTCGTCCGCGTCCTGCGCGGCCGCGCGCCGTGGTCC
Organism: Phycisphaerae bacterium; assembly: GCA_046754365.1. Taxonomy (GTDB): domain Bacteria; phylum Planctomycetota; class Phycisphaerae; order UBA1845; family UBA1845; genus JBHHVO01. Next base: position 10,468 of record JBHHVO010000067.1, read on the forward strand.
CACGGTGAGCACCACCACGCACACGACGCATGGCATGAACACCGCGCGCCACCGGTTCCGCATCCTGCTCTGTTTGTCTGTCATTGGCCTCGATCCTTGCCTTGATCGCGTACTACCCGAAGACCACAAGCGAGGGCCGTCCATTGCCTCGCACGTCTTTCCATCCTATGGCCGGGTGTGATGCGGCATCACTTCCACAAGCGGCCATCACTGCTGAGCCGACAGCATTGCGTGATGCTCCGTCTCCGTGTCGGCACATCGATCCGCCACCGATCCACCGGGGCGCGACCGTATCTCATCGGCGCTCTGGTAGATACCCGGCCACCCTACCGGCCGTTGCAGCGCCTGATCAAACCAGGTATGCCGCCGAGACAGGCTCGGTGCCGCGTCCATACCGGTGCCACATGGCGTTCCACGGGCTGCGGTCCTTCCGGTCCCGCACTAGCGATGCACCCCACCTTGTTCGATGGAGCGCGACAAAACGAACCGCGACCGTAACGGAGCGGCGACAGAAACGTCGCTCTGGCCGCGACAAGACCCGCTCGCTTGCGCTCGCGGCCCGGTTTGCCCGTCGCCGCACGTGCGACGGAGCACCGGCACGTGCTACGTTACCGTCCGTGCCGGTCGCGTGCCAAACAACAAGCACGCGGCATCGCGCCGGCGTCACGGACGGCGACGTCGGCCGGAAGGCCGGCGCGCGCTGCTGCGCCCGGTGCGCCGGCCGCCGGAGCTCCGGCGCCCGGCGCTTCGTCCGCCGCGCCGGGCGGTGCCGCGCCGGGCTCGACTACCGCCCTGGTCGTCGGCCGTCAACTGTTCAATCAATTGCCTCAACTCGTCGGCGGACATATTCGGCGGCGTGTCCAGGATGCGGATCGCCAGGCCGCCGCTCGGTCCCATCTCTTCCATCGCATGGATGAGCTGCTCGGCCTGCGCGAAGAGTTGCGGCGAGCCGGCCAGCAACAGTGAGTTCGTTCGTTTGTTCGGCGTAATCACGATCCGCGGCACGGTCATGCCCGGGAACTGATCTGCGGTCGCCTCGGCACCGCGGTTGACGGTGTCTTCGATCTCGGACGCGAGGTCATCGATGTTGGGCCCGGGTTGAACGCGCACGATCTTGACGGTCTCGGCCACGGTACCTTCCTCGACATCGAGCGCTGCGACGATGCTTTCGATGGCGGCGAAGTCCGCCGGTCCGGCGCGGACGATGAGCGCATTGAGCGGCTCATTCGCGACGAGCACGGGCGCCTGCGGCCCGCCGCCGCGCCGCCCACGCCGGCTCGATCGCCCGCCGCCGCTGAACATCTGCTCGACGGTCGGCAGGATCTGCGACGCGCGCACGTGTGTCATGCGAATCATCCGCGGTGCGTTCGGGTTCTCCGTGGAGGTGTCGAGGTCGCGGACGACGCCTTCGAGCCGGTCCACTTCGTCCTTGTCGCCGCTGATGACGAGTGCGTTGGACTGCGTCATCGTGCTCAGGCGGACGTCACCGGACAGCTCTGGGCTTCGGCCTCGGCCGCCCGGCTTGCGGAGATACTCCTGC
>JBHHVO010000068.1:0-11976 GCA_046754365.1 Phycisphaerae bacterium
CACCGGTCGCGGCGCCGCCACCCGTCGCGCGGAACCGGCCGACGCCGGGCACCGTGCGGCAGGCGTCGGCCCGTTCGGACACGCCGCGCATCCGGCGTGACACGGCCCGCGAGCTCTTCGGCATGCAGGGGTCGGACGGACGGATCTACCTGTTTGAGGTTGACCATACCTGGACGGTGAAACGGCCGACAGGGCAGCACCGCATCCGCCGGGTATCCGGGGATTTCTAGCCGGGCCGGGTTGCTCTGCAGGTGGCGTGGGTGGGCGCAGCGTGGGCGCGAGGAACGATCCAAGTGCGGCGCAGTGGCGGTGCCGCGCAGCGGGCGCCGGCGTTCGAGGGCGGGCGCGGATGCATCGGTGAGCGGCGGATTCATGGCAGTCGAGGATTCATTGGCGAACGCGGAATTCCTGGGAGTCGAGATATGAAAGTCGCATTGTTAACGTTGTTGTTGCCGTTCGTCCCGTTTGGGGCGGGGTCGGCGGAAGGTTTCGGCGGTGATCCGTCCGATCGAGCCGGGGCGGCCACCGTGGTGTTTGACGGCGGGCCTACTGAAATGCGCGTCGTTGCGTCGCTGGAAGAATGTGATTCCCCCGACGGTCCGGTGGTCATTATGGTGACGGGTGATACGGACCCGGCCGGGCACGGCATGCGGGTTATGACGTCCGGCGACGGCGACGCACGGCAGATCGTTGTTAAGGGGATCGGGGGCGCGTCGGACGGAGCGTACCTCGGCGTCTCGATCGGTGAGGTCCCCGAGGTGTTGGCGGCCCAGTTCGACATTTCCGGACGCGGCGTTCTCGTGCTTAACGTCGTGGACGACAGCGCGGCGGACGACGCCGGGATACAACGACATGACGTCATCATGTCCATCGGCGGCGAGCCGGTCGATGCGGACCCATCAAGCCTCGTGAAGCTCATTCAAGCGCACAAGCCCGGTGACGATGTGACGATCACGATCCTCCGCGAGGGCAAGGAGCGGAGCGTCACGGCCAAGCTCGGGTCGCGCAAGGAGGCCGGCGAGCTTGCGTGGAAGTTCGAGTTTTCTCCGGACGCGGAGATCGAGGAACGTGTGATGACGCGCGGCCGCATGATGATGAAGGATGCCGACGGGCATTGGATCATCAAGGACCTGGGCGACCTCCACGACGAGTTCCGCTCGCTGCTCCCGGAGTCCGGGTTGTTCACGACGAAAGTTTTCGTCGATGGTGCCAAGAAGTCCGTCTCCATCACGGTCGAGCGTGACGGCGAGACGATCGCGATCAAGCGGGAAGACGACGGCAAGATCGTGGTTACCCGGACCGACGCGGACGGCGACACCCGGACGACAACGTATGACAACGAGGACGACCTGAAAGCGGACGACGAGGAGGCGTACGACCTGTTGCGCCACAGCAATACGTATCGGGTCGAGGTGGGTGTGGGGAGCCTTGGCGACATCGACGTGGACATAGACTCCCTCAGGGATGAGCTGAACACGTTCAAGATCGAGCTCAAGAACCGCCTGCACGGCGCCGGTGCGGGCGTCGAGGACGCGATGGAACGGCTCGAGCATCTCAAGCTTTTCGACGGCCGGCACGGGTTCAAATGGCGGTCGGCCGACGACGATGAGGACGATGCAGTGCCGGAGGTGGACACGCCGCACGGAGGCAAGCCGGTGTATACGTTCGAGGCGCATGCGGACGGGTCGATCGAGGCCCACATCCGCAAGGGTGACGCCGAGCTCGTCCGGCACTACAAGGACGCCGCCGACCTGTCCGCGCGGGCTCCGGGGCTGTTCGCCAGGTACAAGGCACTCGCCGACTTTGACGAAGAAATGGAATAGCGTTGTCGGCGTCGCGGCGCCGGCGGAGCGCTACGGGCATAGCTGCGCTCGCGGCGTCGTGTCGCGTTACCGGTCCCACCGTAGGGAAACGCGAGCGCGTACCGGTACACCGGTGCCCCAACACGCGGATTCTGATCCGTGTGTTCCGATACCAGCGATGAGCGCACGGACCTGACCACCCCTCACTACGGCGCGGGGATGGCCGGGTTGCGTGCATGCCGTGCTGGTGACAAGAGGCCATACCCGGGACGCAGCGTGCCGCCGCTTCGCGGTTGCCGCTGATGGCGCGGTGCTCGGACGTTCCGTCGGCGTGGATCTGGCGGAACGGGAATGGGATGGATATACGGACGCCGGCGACACCGGTGTCCGTTTTCTGTGCGCGTGTCGCGTGTTCGTGCGTCGGCCGGCCGGAGCGCCGTCGCGGTCGCGGGCCCGCGATGCGGACCGTCCGGTTGGCGGGTTATGCAGCCACACATCCGTTACAGTCAGAATACTTGGTTTCTCTTTTGCATCTTCTCGACGTGTATTCGACGCTACGTCATATGATCCCGGATGCCGTGCGCCCGAGGCGTGGCCCGGTGTGCAGGCGCCGATGGGTCTAAGGAGATACGCATGTACAGCATGTGGGAGAGAATCAAGGCGTGCGTCGTCGGCGACGACGGCCCGACCGCAACCGAGTATGCCGTGCTATTAGGGATCATCGCGATCGGAGTCATGGCGTCGTTCGCGAGCTTCGGCGATCGAATGAACGACATCTACACGAACATCAACGGCGCGGTCGACGCGGGGTTTGCGGGATAGGCGACGCAGCATGGACGAGCGGCGCGCGGCGCGAGCGTCGTCGCCGGTATCGAGCGCCGTCACCCCGCGCGACGAGCTGAGGCGTCGATCGCGGGCGAGCGTGTGATCACACTGGATCACGTGGTCGCATCGTGAGCGCGACGGTTTGCGCCCGGCGGATTCGGACGGCGGTGGTGGCGGGGGGTACGTCGATCACCGCGTCGTCCGGGCGCTGAGCCTGCGCGCGCCGGTAGGCGGGCGGCCCGGCGGTGTTGTATCCCGGTGCCGCGCTGCATGGATGATCGGCCACGCACCACCAACGTCCAATTGGTCACCGCCGGGCGGCATCACGGCGATGCGTTTTCAACAGACCCGTATCGTGTCCCATCGGCTACCGCGCAGCCAGTGGTCCGTCGCGCATCCCACCGGTGTGCTTCGATGCCGGGCATCGCGTGTTGAGCCGATGTGTCGCACGAGTCGCATCGTTCTTTGCGCGTGCCGGTTCTTGCTCGATGTTCCCGGGGGGCGGGGAATCGGTGCCGCAGCGTTGACGGGGCGCCGGTACAGGCGGGCACGGGTCCGTCGTCGCCGTACGCCGGCCGGTGTTCGAGGGTTGGCGATGATGAGCGGCCGGGCATGCCGCATGTGGTTCTCGGTCGCGGTTGTTTCGAGGTCCGGCTTGGTGCGGGGCGTTATCGGAACCGGCCGGCGGTTGTCACGTCCCCGTCGTGCAGCATATCGGATGGATGTTGTGGGAAAACGGTGGAAACGATTTGCCCGTCCCTGACTTGTTTCTTATGTTCCATAGGACCGCGCCGGGTCGTGTATCGGCGTATGCGAGCCGAGTCAGTGGTTGGTGGACCTTTCGCGCCGTGCGGGATGGATCCGGTGGGAGGTCTCCGGCGCGGTTGAACGACCCGCGCACGCGGGTCGGTCGCGCCAGTGCGCGTGCGAACCCTCGTACCCTAGGAGGTTCGAGCAGGTTTTATAGGAGGGGGCGATGTACACGGATGTGCACCACCGACCTTCATAACTTCAGGGGGCAACCGTGTGTGCCTGCAGAACCACTAGAGAGGAGTCTACGCTAATGAACGGTTTTCTGTCTCGTGCGAAGGATTTTCTGCGGTCTGAGGACGGCCCGACCGCGACCGAGTATGCCGTGATGCTGGCCTTGATCATCATCGTGGCGCTTGGTGCGATTTCGGGGCTGGGTTCCAAGGTGAACGACGTGTTCACCAACGTCGAGGCCGACCTTACTGGGCAGGGTCTTTGACGTAGGTTGAGTTAGGCGCGCGTTGATCTCGTGTTGCGGGGCGGCGCGCGGGCAAACGACGTGGAGCAAGTTCGGCGGTGAGCGTTGTCGGTGGCGGCAGCGCTCACCGCTTTACGCACGCCGTGTGTGGGAAGTTGGGGGGAAGAAACGGATTGTATGATGTGGACGGGATGGTGCTGGACGGTTGGCCTTTCGCCGAATAATGACGGAGTCGTGCGATGAGCATCGGATTCTGGGGCGTGACGTGCGTGGTGCTGGTTCCCGGCGTCCTGCTGGCGTCGTGGATTGACTATTCTCAGCGACGCGTACCGAACTGGCTGAATCTGTTGCTTGTGTCGGCGGGGTTTGGCGTGCAGGCGATGTTTTTCGGATGGTCCGGTGTGGGCGCCGGCGCACTGGGGATGCTCACGGGTTTCGGCGTGTTGATTATTCCGTGGTTGATGAAGGGGATGGGTGCGGGCGACGTCAAGCTCCTCGCCGCGATCGGCGTATGGCTTGGTCCGCGGCTAACGTTGCTCTCTTTTGCCGTCGGTGCGGTAATCGGCGGCATTACGGCGGTGATCATGATCGTGTCGACCGGGCGCCTTCGGCTGGCGTGTGCGAACTTGAGCGTCATCATGTCGAAGTGTCTGAGTTCCAAGACGATCTTTAGCGATTACGGGTCTGCCAGGAGTTTCGGGAGCTCGTCACAGCTGCTGCCGTATGGTGTGCCGCTGAGCGCAGGTACGCTCATCATTCTGGGCGCGCGGGTGTTCGGATGGTGGGGTGTGTAAAGGAGCATAGCGATGAAGCGGAGGAAGTTTCCAGTGGTTCGGGGTAGGGAGGGCTACCGCGCGCGGGCGGCCGCGATCGTCGAGTTCGCCGTCGTGCTGCCGTTGTTGCTGACGATTCTGTTCGGCGTGATCGAGTACGGCTGGGTGTTCATGGTACGCCAGACGCTCCAGAACGCGGCGCGAGAGGGATGCCGGCAGGCGATCCTCCAGACGTCCGTACCGCCGTACACGAATGTCACGGACCGGATCAACGAGGTGCTTGCCCCGACGGGTCTCACGCCGGCGGAAGTCACCGTGACGATGACCCATGCGACACCGGGCGATCCGGTCGAGACGGTGGTGATTTCAGTACCGCGTACGGAGGTGTCGCTTGTCGGCGGGTTCTTCGGGATCAGCGGCGGCACGCTGACCGCGTCGACAAGCATGCGTAAGGAGGGCATCGGCGGCGGCTAGTGGTGCGTCACGCGTAAATCCTGCGGGTTACGTGCCGATGGCTTGACATCTAGGGGACGCGGATCGCAGGCCAGATCGGCGTCCCCAACGCTAACGAGGGGGGGCAGCCCCCGAGCGAACACGCCGACGCGAGGCGGACGCCGCACGCGTGCATCCTGGCGTCTGTGCGTGTGCGTTCGGCCGCCGGGCGGTTCCTTGCGGGCACGGTTGGAATCGGACCAGGAGCCCGCAAGACGACGCGTGAACATGCACGAGTCCGCGCTCGTGCTTGTTGTCTGGATCCCGCGGAGGGGGAGGAGCATGCCGGGACGACCCGCCGGACCACGTGTTCGGGCAGTGGTCGGCTGCGGGGGCGTGTCTGAGGCGCCGGTGGGGGTCGTTGGTCCCATGCCGTAGCCGGCGATCCGGTGCCGTGGACGGTTGGGCGTGGCGAAAAACGGGAATTTTGCCAAAGCTTAGGTCCAATGCCCGCCAAATCCTTCCGATAAACACTCCGATCGACAGGCGGCCTTCCGTGCGGGAGGCCCGCCGTACGAGCAGGCAGTCGTCGTTCGTCCTTGTCGGCCAAGCCCCGCTCGGCCGGTTGCGGCGCATTGGGTGTAGTTGAGGGAGCATACAGATGAATGCCAAGGCGATCATACCCCTGGCGCTCGGGCTGGGTGTCGGGCTGCTGGCGGTCAAGTTCACGGTGGATTGGGTCAACCGCGCCAAGGGCGCCAAGCCGGCCGCGCAGACGGTCACGATCGTGCAAACGGTAGAGGATATCGACGCGTTCGAAACCATCACGTCGGACAAGCTCAAGATCGTCGAGTCGCCGGTATCGAACCTTACCGGCGGTCCGGACCGGATCGGCGATCTCGACGCGGTGGTGGGCCGTGTCACGGCGAAGTCGATTCCGCAGGGTGTTCCCATCCTCGCGTCCATGTTGGCGCCACCGGGAACGGCACCGGGGATTCAGGGCCGGATTCCGCCCGGCTTTCGGGCGGTATCGGTCCGGATCGACGAGGCGAGCGCGGTGGCCTACCAGCTTAAGCCCGGCGACTGGGTCGACGTCATCGTCGTGATGGATGTCGACAGCGGCTCGGGTCGCGGTCGCGAGACGATCGCCGAGGTCATCCTTCAGCACATGCAGGTCGGTGGGGTGGGGCTGTCGCCGGCCTCGAACACCGCCGGCAGCCAACCGGGCGGGGGGGGGGCGGCCAAGACCGTGACGCTGCTCGTGCCGGATCCGGATGCGCCGAAGCTGCACCTGGCGGCAAGCCGCGGCAAGATCACGCTGGCGCTGCGCGGTGACGATGACCTGATGAGCGACGAGTACGCCAAGGCCGAGTTGAGCGAGCTGTTCGGGTTCGAGGTGGCGCCAACCCCGCCGCCGAAACCCGCTGCCCCGCAGACGGCGGCGATGCACATCGTGCCGGAACCCGAGCCGGTCGAGCCGGAGCCGCATGTGATCGTGGTCTACCACGGCTCGGCGCAGGGTCGCGGCGCGAATGTCGAGCAGATCACGTTCGAGAACAAGGACTCACGTAACATCATCGGCGTCAGCGGTCGCCCCAGCGGCACCGGAGCGCTGATGCGACACAAACGCAACCAGAGCAGGCGGGTCCGCCGCAAACCCACGCCGCCGCCGGCGCCGGCGCCAACGACCAGCGAGGGCACCGACGCGGCCGACGAGGCGGCGGCCAAGGCTGAGGAGAACGAATGATGCGCAACCACGTCAGGGAAGATCATGCCGGCCTCTCGGCGCTGTCGGGTTCGGGCCCCAAGCTGCTTCGCATGGCCGCGTGGGCCGGCGCCGTCGTCGCGATACTCGCGGTCGCCGTGCCGGTGGCCGCGCAGGACGGCGCTCAAGCGCCTGCGTTCACGGCGAAGGTGCTGGACACGTCCGCGGGTTATCAACGTCTTACGGTGCCGCTGAACCGAAGTGTCATCGTCGAGACGTCGGTGGAGGCGGCGCGTGTGGACGTTGTCGCGAGCGAGGTGGTGGACGTCAAGCCAGTGAGCCCGACGCAGTTGCTCGTGACGGGGCAGAGCTATGGTACGACCAACATCATCCTCTGGGACGCGGCCAACCAGCAGTACGTGTTCGAGGTGACCGTGGAGCTCGACGTCGCCGCGTTGCGCGAGGCCGCGAACGCGATCGATCCTCAGTCAGCCGTCGAGGCGCGCGCCGTCCGCGGGAACATCGTCCTGACCGGGACGGTGAGCGGTATCGAGCAGGCGGACCGGATCGTCGCGTTGGCCGGTCTGTTTATCCCGACCGGCGCGGATGGCGAAGCCGTCGTTCAGAACCATTTGACGGTGGCGGGTGAGCAGCAGGTCCGGCTGCATACGATCGTGGCGGAGGTGAGCCGGCAGCGCATGCGCGAGCTCGGCATCAACGGCTTCCTCGCCGGTGATAACTTCAAGGACGCATTCCTGGTGAACCAGATCGGCGGCATTCAGCCGATCGACATCGGTGCGGCCGCAGATGCGCTCGTGACGCAGAACATCCCGTTTCTTACCGGTGGTGCGGGCATCCCGCTCTCGACGACTTCGACACTGTCACTCGGGTTTCCGCGTGTACAGTTGCAGGCGTTCATCAAGGCGATGGCGGACAATTCATTGCTGAAGGTGCTCGCGGAACCGAACCTCGTGGCGCTGAGCGGCGAGACGGCGTCGTTCCTCGTGGGCGGTGAGTTTCCGGTGCCCGTGCCGCAGGGCAATCAGCAGGTGACGATCGAGTTCCGTGAGTTCGGCGTGCGGCTGAGCTTCACGCCGCTCGTGCGGGCGCATCAGCAGGTTCGGCTCACTGTCCGGCCGGAGGTGTCGGAGCTGGACTTCTCGAGTGCGGTCCCGTTTGAGGGGTTCGCCGTGCCGGGGTTGAAATCGCGTGCGGCGCAGACGACGATCGAGGTCGGCAGCGGCCAGACGTTCATCATTGCCGGGTTGCTCAACGAGGAAATGAGCGGACGCGCGACGCGGATTCCGGGGCTTGGCGATCTGCCGGTGCTGGGTGCGCTGTTCCGCTCCGTGGATTTTCGACGGAAGCTATCGGAACTCGTGATCCTCGTGACACCTGAGATCGTCGCGCCGCTGGATCCGCAGCAGGTCCCGCCGCTCCCCGGCCATGACATCCGATCGCCGAACGACCTGGACATGTACCTGAACGGTCGGATTCAGGCACCCGCGACGGCGGAGGCGGCCCCGCCACTGGCGCCGCCGTCGGCAGCCGCATCCGGCAATCCGGAGAATCTTTCGATTCACGGGCCTTGGGGGCAGGAAGACGGGTAGGCTGCGGGGAACAACCGAAACGGGTTCGGTGTGGCGGCGGTTTCCCACCGGCGAAACCGCGTGCTGAACACCGGTGAGTAGGTGCCTTTGACAGGCTGAGCGGCCCCGGCGGCGTGGATCGTGTCCGCCGCGTGGCCGGTGTGTATCGCGGCTCGCCCTCCAGGAGGCGATACCCGCATGACGCCGTGGGGCGCGTCGACCGGGTCTCGCAGGATAGGGGGGTGAAAGTTGCGTTGTAAACATCTTTCCGTTGCGTTTTCCCATCGGCGACGGGCCGTTGTGGCCGTCCAGGTTGCCGTACTTCTTGTCACACTCGTCGGGTTTGCCGCGCTCACGATCGACGTGGGGCGGACCTACCGCGCGCGCGCGGAGCTTCAGCGCGCAGCCGATGCGGCTGCGCTCGCCGGGGTCTCCGCGTACACGACCGATGCGATGATGTTGATCCGCATGGGCACGGACGACGCGGCGACGCTGCCGTCGGTGCTGCAGACCGCGACTGACCGGATCAACCTGGTGTCGGGGATCAACGCGACGCTCGGCATGCCGACCATCGTCCAGCGTAGTGACGTGACGAGCGGCTGGATCGATGTCAACTCGGCCGCCGACGTCGTGCATCCGGAAGCCCTGCCTACGGCATACAACGCGCTGCGCGTGGCGGTGAGGCGCGACAGCACCACCGGCGGCAACGGGCCCGTGGATCTGTATTTCATGTCGATGTTCGGTAAGTCGACGGTCGAGACGGGTGCGTCGGCCGTGGCCGTGTTTGACGATCGGTTCAGCGGCTTTACGGTTTCATCGATCGGCGCGCGACTCCTGCCGTTCTCGGTTCATGAAGACACGTTCAGCGCGACCATGGTGGCGGGTTCCGATCACTATGCGTGGGACCCGGACGTGGAGCAGGTGTTCACGGGGCACGACCGCATACGGGAGCTGGAGCTGCTCGACCCGAACAACTTCGAGGTGCTGAGCATCGGGACGGCGGGCATGGGGCCGCAGGCGCTGATCGATCAGGTCGCCAACGGCATTACGCCGACGGAGATGGAGGCGGAGATCGGTACGTCCCATCTGGACTTCTTCGACGAGTTCGGTAATCCGGTCGGACGCCACTTTAACAGTACACCTGGACAACTCGCCGACCTCGCCCTGACGCTGGAGTCGCTGGAGGGGCAGGTCGTGGGGTTCTTCGTACACAACACCGTGGCGCCGGGACCACCGGGCGCCGGGTCGGTCTACGGGATCACACAGATCCGCTTCGGTCGGGTCATGGATCTGCGACAGTCCGGGGAAGCGCATCACCGCGGGTTCTGGGTCCAGCCGGTCAGTTACGACGGCGCGGGCGTCGAGATCGCCCCGGCCGCGCCGAGTTCGAGCGGCCTGGTCGGGCGTGTCGTGTTGGTGCGCTGAGCATGCGTCCGAAAACCTGAGGCCGCTCCGGCGTCCGATCGCGTGGTGTTACAAGACATGTGAATGCATGCTTGATCGGAGCCACGCCCGTCGGAACGCGGATGCGCCGTCACGGAGCCCTTCGTACCGCCGCTCCCGGACGGTCGCAGTGCGGTTCACGCGGACCGGTCGCATGACGTGCGCCTACGCGTCCGCCGTGACCGAACGTCCGGTTTCCGACGCTGATCGGCGGAGCCGTCGTTCGGGACATACGGTCAACACACCCGGTCTTGCCCCGACCGGAACGCCGCGCACCGGTCGTACAACCTCGAGTCCGGCACGGTCCGCCGCGGTGACCCGCGGATGGACGCACATGCCGTCATGGCGCGGTCCCACCGTCGCCGTGGTCTCATTTTCGGATTCCTTGTCGCCATCTCGTGTCGGCGTCCGCCATCGATTCGTGCGCACCCGTGTGCGGACCCGCGGCGCGGCGCTCCATGCTCGCCCGGCGCGGGCCGCGCGCTGCACGCTCGTGTCGTTGTTCGTGTTCCCGCCGCGCGGCGGGTTTGTGTCATGCCGCAAACGGCCGTGCGCCTTTGGTTTTCGGGCGATGACGCGCGGTCGATGGCGAGGTGTTATGTGCGGCCGCGCGGCCATCCGTCCCGCGCGTAGCCGATAATACACGGCACGGCGCGCCGGGATCGGGTCCACACGGAGCGATGCGCCGCGTTCCATGTGGCTCTTTTCGGCGGGGTCGCGATGGGTTCGATGCAGCGCTTGGTGCGCCAAGTTGCCGATACTCAGAGCATAGCGGTAGCTGTGCGCGACCGCCCGGGGCGTCGCGCAGAAACCCGTTGGCGTCGATGCCACGGCGGGGTGTCGGTATGGGCTGACGCGGCTGGTCGACGCATCGGTCCTACCGGACAGTCCGCGGCAGCATGAGGGAGGGTCGCACACGCGCATGGCCCAGGACGTACGGTTCATCATATTCAACAGCGACGAGGCTTACGCAGGTGAGCTGCGTGCCATGCTTCGCAGTCTTCATCGGGCGCGCATCATCGCTGAGGTGGACGAGCCCGCGATTCTCCCGCAAGCGGTTCAACAGTGCCGGGCGGACGTGCTGCTCGTGAACCTCGATCCAAGTCCGGACGCCGTGCTCCCGATCGCGGGCGAGATCGCGAAGTCGAATTCGTCTCTCGCGGTGTTCGCGGTATCGGGGTCGACCGACGGTCAGCTCATCCTCAAGGCGATGCGGCTCGGGCTGCGCGAGTATCTTCCGAAACCGATCGACACCAAGGCGCTGGCGGAGGCGGTCGAGGGTGTCGTGTCGCAGCGTGGTGAAACGGCCCAGCAGGGCACGCTCATCACGGTGCAGGGGACGGCCGGTGGCGTCGGGGCGACCGTGCTGGCGACGAATCTCGCCGTCGAGCTCGCCCAACTGGCGCAAGGCGGCGTGACGGTCGTAGACCTGGATTATCACTTCGGGCAGGTCGCGACGTTCCTGGACGTGGAGCCGACGTACACGCTGGCCGACCTCTGCGCGTCTCCGGAACAACTCGAGCTGCATGTGATCGAGCGTGCACTCGTCAAGCACAGCAGCGGCGTGCGTGTGCTGAGCCGTCCTTCGCAACTCACGGAGGCGGAGACGATGACGGCGTCGGCATGCGTCGGGCTGCTGTCGGGTTTGTTGCAGCTCAGCGAGTACGTGGTGATCGACGGACCACACCGCTCGGATCCCGGCGCCAAGACCCTGCTCGATTTCTCGGACGTGAATCTGCTCATCGTGCAGTTATTGATCCCGAGTGTGCGCAACGGCCAGCGCATCCTCGATGGGCTCCGTGAGACCGGATACAACCTCGGGCGCATGCGTCTCATCTGTAACCGCGTCGGACGTGACGCGGGCCAGCTCTCCATCCGCGACGTGGCGCAGACGCTCGGGATCGGAGAATTCGCATCGATTCCCGAGGATTGGTCCGCGGTTTGCGCCGCCATCAACATCGGTGAGCCGCTGCTGACGCACAGTCCGAAAAGCAAGGCGCGTGTTGCGATACGAGAAATTGCGGAACGTTTGCACAATGCCGACGACGAATGCGATGATGACAGTAGCGTTGCGGCGAAGAAGGGCCTCATCGGGAGGATCTTCGCCGGGACGTGACGCCGCCGGCATGGATCGAACCCCAACGCGATGGGTGGGACGCCGCGGCGTGGTCACCGAGGC
>JBHHVO010000069.1:0-11923 GCA_046754365.1 Phycisphaerae bacterium
CCACCCGAGGAGCCCGTCGAGGTCGACCTGCTCGACCAGCTCCGCGCTCGGCTCGACGCGGGGCTCAGCGACCAGCAGAAGCAGGAGATCATCCGGATCCTCGTCGGCCGGATCTCCATCACGACCACCATCGATCGGCTCGCCGACCACGTCGGCCGGACCGTCACGCTGCAAGGCTGGGTTTACAACACGCGTGCCGGCGGCAAGATCGCTTTTGTGATCCTGCGCGACGGCACCGGACGCTGCCAGTGTGTGGTCGAGAAAAACGAGCAGACCGAGCCTTTCTTTCAGAACGTGCGCAAGCTCGGCCAGGAGACGGCCCTGCACGTCACCGGCGAGGTGCGTGCCGAGCCGCGGTCCGTCGGTGGCCATGAGCTGCACGTATCGGACGTTCGGATCGTGCAGGCGGCCGTCGACTATCCGATCACACCCAAGCCGCACGGCGTCGACTTTCTGATGAAGCACCGGCACCTCTGGTTCCGGTCGCAGCGGCAGTGGCACATCCTCCGCATCCGCGCGACCATCGTCGATGAAATCCGCCGGTACTACAACGACCACGGCTACGTCCTGATCGACACGCCGATCTTCGCGCCGGCCGCCGGAGAGGGCGCGCAAACGCTCTTTCCCGTCGATTACTTCGGCGACCGCGTCTACCTCGCCCAAACCGGACAGCTCTACGTCGAAGCCGCGTGTATGGCCCACGGTAAGGTCTACTGTTTCGGGCCGACGTTCCGCGCCGAAAAGAGCAAAACCAGACGCCACCTCACCGAGTTCTGGATGGTCGAACCCGAGATCGCCTACGCCACCATCGACGACGTCATCCGGGTCGCCGAGGACTTCATCCACGCCATCGTCCGGCGCGTCCTGCGCGACCATCGCGACGAGCTCATCGAACTCGGTCGCGACGTCACCGCGCTCGACGCCATCAAGCCGCCTTTTACCCGCATGACGTATACCGAGGCCGGCGACCTGCTCCGCGGCCCCGAGGCACGGCGCATCCTCGAGACCGATCTCACCGAGAAAACCGCCCGTGTTCAGAAACTCGACGCCGAGATCGACGCACTCGACGCCGCCGCCAGGGGTGGCGGCAAGCAATGGCAAAAGGACAAGGCCGCGGCCGACGCGATCGCCGCGCGCGAGCTGCGATCCGAACTCCAAGAGCAGATCAGCAACATCCCCCATCACATGGAACTCGCCGCCGGCTTTACCTGGGGCGGCGACCTGGGTGGTTCGGACGAGACCATCATTTCCCGCCTGAGCGATCGGCCGACGTTCGTCACACACTATCCCGCCAGGTGCAAGGCGTTCTACATGCGTCAAGACCGCGGCGACGACCGCATCGTGGAGAACTTCGACCTGCTCGCCCCCGAGGGCTTCGGCGAGATCATCGGAGGTTCCGCCCGCGAGGAAGACTACGACCGCCTGCTCGCCCGCATCCACGCCGACGGGCTCCCGCAAGACGCATACGAATGGTACCTCGATCTGCGCCGCTATGGCAGCGTGCCGCACGGTGGCTTTGGTCTCGGCGTCGAGCGAACCGTCGCATGGATCTGCGGTCTCAAGCACATCCGCGAGACGATTCCCTACCCACGGATGATCGGCAAGATATATCCGTAGAGGTATCTCCCTGAACGTATATCAGTAGAAGCGCTTACGTTTCCCTATGTGTGTCCGTCGAATCCCATACGGTGGCGCGGCACACCGCATTTCAGAGGATGCTTGAGAAGAATCGTGATGAGCGGAGCCGCGGCCGAGGGAGCGGGTTTCGCAAACGAAACCGGACCGCTTCCTTGCGGGCCCGAGTCTGAAACACGCTTCCCCAACACGCCATCAACCGCTCGACGCACAAGCTATGCCACGCCTTGGCACGCGCGCCCCGGTCAAGGGGACGGCGCCGCAGTGCCCGCCCGAAGCCCCATAACCGCCGCCCGACACGCGTCGTCAACGCACCGCTCCGCGCACAGCTCGACGGCCGCCCGCGCCGCGTCTACCCGGCCCTCACCGATCAGCAGCCGGGCCACCACGCAGTACGTCCACGCCGCTTCAGGTCGCGCCTCACCGTACGCTTCCAGCGCGGCCACGAGGCGCGCACGGGCGTCGGCACCGCCAGCCCCCGCAGCACCCAACGCGCCGGCACGAACCATCGCGGCGTCGTAATCCCCCGCCGCAAGCGACGTCAGCACCAGGGTCGCTGTAGCCATCTCCGCGACACCCGCGTCGCCCAGCAACCGCCGCGCCGCGACCGCCGCGCGCGCCGTGTCACCGCTCAGCGCCCGCGTCCACGCCAGCATCGCGCGACCCTCGGCCGATGCCGGTGCCACCGCGACGTACCGTGCCCACACGCCCACCGCCTCAGCCGCGTGACGCGGATCGCTCAGCAGCAGCGCAAGGTTCAAAAGCGCCGGCGCGTGCGACGGATCCCGCGCCAGAACCTCCTCGTACGCGCCCATCGCCTCGTCCGCCCGGCCGAGTTTCGCCAGGGCGGCACCGAGATTCGTCCGGGCATCCGTGTGTTCCGGCATCCACGCCAGCAGACCACGAAGCCGCGTCACCGCCGACGCATACCCCGCCGCCGTGCCGGATTCCATGTCGAGCTGAGCCAGACCGACGAGCGCATGGACGTCATACGGGTTGTTCGCGAGCGCCTTCTCGAACATCGCTCGGGCGTCGGTCTCGCGGCCAAGACGATGGTACAGTGACGACAGCCGGCCGAGCGTCGGATTATGATACGGATCAAGCGATAGCGCCGCTTCGTACAGCGACAGCGCATGCTCCGTGTCGCCCGCGTCCTCCAGAACCGCGGCAAGCCGGTACTTCGCGACCGCATCGCTCGGGTCCGCGTCGATCGCGCGGCGCAGGGCGGCCAGCGCCGCTTCGCGGTGCCCAAGGCTGAGCTGCGCCATCGCGATAAGCTGATACGCCCCGCATGCCGTCGTGTCGGAGTTCTCTTCAAGTTCCCGCCGGCCACATCGCAGTGCCTTCGCGAAATAGCTCCGATCGCGCCGCCCGGCCGCATGATACGCCCACCCGAGACGGTTCCACACCGTCGGCGCCGACGGGTAGAGCTCTGCGACCCGCTGCGGACGCGAAATCGCCGTCCGGTAGAACGTCTCGACATGCCAGCTCGCGAGCATCGCGCCAACAACCACCGCAAGCGACGCCGCAGCCGTCACGGCGCGCCGACGCGCCGACGACCACGCCGTCCCGACGCGTTGGCGCGCCGCGCACGCGCCCGCCGCCACGATCCACAACAGCCCCACCATCGGAAAATACATGTACCGGTCGGCCGCGAGAAGATTCCGGGCCGGCACCAGCGGCAACGTGGAAGCGATCGTCGCGAAAAACCACACCAGCCCGAGCACACCCACAACGCTTCGACGCGAAAACCACACGATGAGCGCGCACACACCAACGACCACCGCAACACCGCGCAGCGACGCGGCGTCAGTCCAATGCACGACCTCCGGCGTCGGATACCAGGGCGCCAACCCCACCGGCCACACGAAGTGCTCAAAATACCACCCCAGCGTCTGGAACGACCGCGCGATCCGCGAACCCTTCAGAAACGCCGCCCCCGCCTCGAACGCGTGCGTCGCCGCCGTCGCCTTATAGTTGATGACCACGAACACCGCCGTGATCACCACACACACACACCAAAGACCCCAGCACCGGCGCCGACTCCACGCAGGCCCTGACGGACCTCGTCCCACCGCAACGCCCGCGCGCTCTGCACCGGTGGTACGTACCTCATCGCCCGTCGCAGAAGACCCCGGCACGATGCCGCCGATCCAGCCACGCCTACCCCACCACGCGAGCGGGATCAGCACCATGGTCACCGGCAACCCGATACGCACCTTACTCATCATCGCCAGCGCGACGCACACCGCCGTACACACCGCGAGCCGGCGCCGCGGCGCCCGAAGCCACCCGCCGAAACACACCAGGCTCGCCAGCGCAAACGCCGTGGACAAGAGCATCATCCGGCCGTTCACCCACGCCACCGTCTCCACCTGCAGCGGATGAACCGCGAACAACACCGCCGCCACCGTCGCGACGTCGCGGCGACGCTGCAACATGAACACGACCGCCCAAACGAGCGCCGCGTTCATCGCATGAAGCATCACATTCGTCGCATGCATGAGCCACGCGCCGCCCTCCAGACCCTCATCAAACAGACCGAAACGCGACGCGATCGCGAACTCCATCGAGAAGCTCAGCAGCGGCAACGGCTGGTACAAGTCGCGGTGGAAGATCGTGAACAGCTTCACCGCGTGCTTCAGCGACGGCCGGTTCACAAGCACATGATTCACCACGAGCTGCCGGTCGTCACCGCCGCCGAACGCACCCCGCAGCGTCGGCAGCCCCATGACAACCGCACACAACACCACGACCGCCACACACCGCGCCGAGCCGGACCAGCGTGATCGTCCCCGCCGCCGCACCGCGTCATCACGGGCGTCGGCAGCATCGCCGCTACCGCTGCCTCCACCGCTGCGCGCCGGGCGCTCACCCACGATCATCTGCCTCCGCAAGAAGCATGTGTTCCAGGACCCCGCGTGCCTCCGCACCGTGACCGTGCCAGTACCACCCAAACGAGCTTAAGGGCCCGGACTCAAGGGAACCGTGCCGGGATAGAGTCGGCGGACGACCCACATACTCGGCGTCATACATGATGTAGCGGCCGCCCCCCGTGGCGGCCGTAGACATTCGAAAACGTCTCGGCACGCTACGTCGGCCACGGGGGGCCGACGCTACAGACCGGCGACGCGCGGCGCCTAAACCGTCACGCACTCCATCGTGCCGGCGCCGGGCGATTGTATGCCCGCGTCCCTGGCCCGGCCATGACGGCCCGGAACCCCGGTGCCACCGGTGTCGGCGTGCATGACGCGGAAGGCAAGCTAGTGCTCCGGCCCCGTCATTCGACGGGACGGGTTGAACCGAGCCGCGACCGTCAGGGAGCGGATGCACGAAGGTCGCCCAAGCGACGTACCGCTTCCTGACGGGCGCGGCGCCGAGCACGCACCGATTCAGGCGTCTCGCAACAATACGGTTCCCGGCACAGCGCGCTCGCGGCCAGCCCACCTGATTCCCAATGTGTCGCGGCCCACCACCTTGCCAACCACGTCGAGAGACGCGACAATCACCGCGTGGGCGAGGGTCTGCGATGTAAGCCGGCCCACCACGACACACCAACCAGAAAGGGGGCCACGCGATGGCGAAGCTGCGAGATGTGATACTGGGACAGTTCGGGACCGGCATGTACCTCATCGAAAAATGCACCGCCGACCTTGCCGATCATGAGTACTTCGTGCCGGCCGTCGAGGGCACGAACCACACCGCCTGGATACTCGGACACCTTGCGTGCACCGAGGACTGGGCCGTCTCCCTCATCACCGGCCACGACAAACGGATCGATCAGGCGACGCACGAACGGTTCCAGGGCGGTTCCGTGTGCGTGCCCGACGCGTCGAAGTACCCCGCCCGAAACGACCTCGACGAGCTCTTTCGCAACACACGCGCCAACACGCTCGAAGCGCTCAAGGCGTTCGACGAGGGAAGATGGGACGAGCCGTCGCCCGACGAGTCGCTCCGTGACTTCTTCCCGACGCTCGGGTCGATCTGGGGCATGCAGGCCACGCACCAGTTCTGGCACATCGGGCAACTCACCGTGTGCCGCAAGGTCATGAACAAGAAACCCATGCTCGGATGACCCGCGACGCATTGTTGCCTGACCGTCATCAACGCCCGGGCCGTGCTTGACGACCCGGTTCCGCAAGGTACGTTGCCCTGCATCATGCCGCGCGCGGCCGCGTGGCAGTACGCGGTTCGCGTGTAGCGGCCGCCCCCCGCGGCGGCCGTCGAACGTCGACGACCTCTCGCCCGCCGACCTCCCCCACAGGCGGCGGACGATACACAGTAGGTACCGTTTGGCATCCGACAACCCGCCAGACACGTACCCGTGGCCGGCGAGCGGGGCGCGGCCTGAGAGTACAACGCAGTGGCCATGAACATCGGATTCAGTTCCCTCGTATGCCCCGGCTGGAACCTGGACACGGTCCTGACAAACGCCGCGGAGTTCGGCTTTGACGGCGTAGAGCTCCGAGGCCTTTGTGGCGAGCTTGACCTCGCCGTAGTCCCGGATCTCGCCGCGCGCCCGGAGGACGTCCGCGCACAATGCCGGCAGCGCAACGTCGCACTCATATGCCTCGCGTCATCGGCCACGCTCGACGCCCGCCGGCCCGCCGTCGTGTCCCAGCACAAGGCGAAGATCATCGAGCTCATGGAGCTCGCCGGGCAGCTCGGATGTCCATTCGTACGCATCTTCGCCGGCGAGGTACAACGCCGCGACCACCACCGCGCGGCCCTCGCGCGGATCGCCAAAGCGCTCGCGTCGCTCGCACCGACCGCCACAAGCTGCGGCGTGACCCTGCTCGTGGAAAACGGCGGCGACTTTCCCGGCAGTGACGACATGTGGTTCCTCATCGACGCCGCGGCACACCCAGGCGTACGTTGCTGTTGGAATCAGTGCAACGCCCGGGCGAGCCTCGAACGGCCCACCACGTCCATCCCAAGGCTCGGACGCAAGATCGCCATGGTGCACGTATGTGATGCGTCGTTCGACGACTACGGCGTCCTCACCGACTACACACCCCTCGGGGACGGCGACGCAGAAGTCGCTCGGCAGATCACACTACTCCGGGGACTCGCCTACGAAGGCTACCTGATGTTCGAATGGCCCAAGATGTGGCGCCCGACACTCCCGGCGCCGGAGGCCGCCCTCCCGGGCGTAGCGACGTTCCTGCGGGAGCGCTTGCAAGAAACACAGGCCCCGCTCTCCGCATACAAGGCCGACAAGAACAAACCGAAGTTTGCAACCCATCGAGTCTGACAAACCGTCGCAACGCCGGGACACGTCCGCATGAGCGCGTGGACCGCGCCCGCACCGACCATCGTAGCCCACGTGTCGGGCGCGGCGGCACACTGGCCCGCCGTCGTAGCCCACCTCCCGACCGCAGCGGCACACCTGCCCACCGCCGCGTCACGCCACGCCGCCGTCGTCCCCCACGCGCCGGCGTTCGCAGTGGACGTTCCCGGGGCCGTGTGGTTCGTCTCGATCGCGGCGCTCGCCCTCGTCTGCGTCCGCGTATTCCCGCGATCCATCGGTTGGTCCGGCTTCGTCGCATGCGTCAGCGTCGCCCTCGGGCTTGTCCTCGTCCGCCGCATGGGCGCCACGCGCGGAACCGTCGAGCTCACCGCGTTTGTCTCCGCCGCGCTCTCCCTCATCTGGTCGGCGACCGCGGCCGCCATGCCCCGGCGCGCACACCCACCGCCTGATCATGTCGACGGCGTTCGTGGGTTCGCCGGTGTCGCTTGGGTCGTGGCCCTGTTGATGGGTGTCACCGCCGGCGTCATCGAAATCGTCATCCTCGTCATGCGCACCATCTACGCCGGCCTGGACGTAGTCCTTGGTGCACCGTCGCACGTCGGCGCCGATTTCGGCTATGGATACACCGGGCTCGTCACCGCAGGACTCCTGCTCGCATCGTCAACCGTCGCACTCATCGCCACCAGGGACGCGCGGCTCGTAACACTACCGCTCTGGTCAGCCGTCGTCCTCGGCGTCTGGGCGTGCCTGCTTACGCAGCCGCTAGCCCCCGCGCCGACGGGCGGCTACGTCCGAACCGGCGTCGCGATGCACATCTTGTTATGCCTGGCGGCCGTCATGGCCCTCACGACTCTCGCCGACGTGCTGTACGCCCGCCGCGCGACGAACCACGCATGCCTCCGCCGCACCGTGCACCGACCGCGCACACAACCGGCCGGACCGCGAAACGGGTATCGCGCAAGCGCGGGCGCGATCGCGCTCGCCGTCGTGTGCCTCGTCTGCTACCACATCGCCATACCCAGCGACTCAGCCACCGCCGGTTTGCGCACCACCGCGCTCATGTCAGCCGCGGCGGCAGGCGTGTGCGCGTACGCCGTGTTCCGCCTCGTGCGATGCCGGTGGAGCATCAACCTCGCCGAAGTCGGAATGGCCCTCGTTTCCGTAGGACTCGCATCGCTCGCCGTCGCGTTCGTGCCCGACGCGCGCACACGCTTGGCATCGGCGGATCGCGTACCCATGGTCTTCACCGCCGCAATCGTTGGACTCGGTGTCGCCACCGCCATGTGGACGTGGCTCGCCGACATCTGGACCGAGCAGTTCACCGGCATGCCACCCGACACCACCGCCGCCTGGCTCGCCCCGCACGCACGACGGTTCTCGTTCTTCACCGCGGCGCTCGCAACGCTGCTGGCCGTCGTCATGGCGGTCTGGCCGCGGCTCCCGATGATCGCCCCGATGGACGATTCATTGACCCGCGTCACAGCCGGGCTCGCGGCCAATCTGTTCCTGCTCCTCGTCATGCTCTGGTGCGCGCGTCACGTCCGCCGCCTCACGTTTCATCTCTTGACCGCCCTCGCGTTCGGCTCCGCCGTGGGCTTCATCGTCATACGCATGATCCCGTTCACGACGAGATTCTGACCACACACACTCGCTGCCAGCCATGTGCCGCGGCACAACACGCGCGTCCTCAACCCATGACACGACATCGCGCACGCCCACCCGCATCGCGCAGACAACGCACGTCCGGCGGTTGTGGTATCCTGTGTCGCACCCGTCACCCGATCGTTGCCCCGACCGCGTCCGCCAAAAAAAACTTCCGGAGCCGGGCCAAAGCGCCGACTCCGGAAGTCCGCCATGGCTAAGAGAAGCCGCATGCTCGAACGACCCGCGGACCTGGTCCGCCGCGAGCCACATGGTTCACACGATCATGCGTCGTTCTAACCGATCCCCATGGGCCCGGCAATCATCCACGCGGGTATTTCACAATAAACCCGAGCCGCGTATGTCTCAACGAGACCGATGCTTACGCACGGTGTCCCGTCAAACATGAACATTCGCTGTTCCCGTGTATACGCCGCCACGGCAACAAGGGTTGAGGCCCACGCAATTCCTGTATCACTGCAATACGAACACCCCTTCAACACTACGCATGACACACGCCCGCTGTCACCACACCGCCGGTACGCGCCGGGACAACCAACACTACCGCGCAACGTCGTCACAGACACGCAGCGCGGGCATCTTGCCTGCCGCGTCACCAACGCTCGCGCGGGCCGGCAGCCTGCGTTACAAGCGACCTTGTTTTGTACGCCGGAGCCCCTGAAACACCGTCCGCCACCGCGTCCGCGCGGCGCCGGACCACACCGCGCCGACCGGGCGAGTGCCGCCGCGTCCCGGATCCGCGCGCCACGACACCCCGGGGATGACCCGTCACCTGGGGACCCGTATGATGCGTTGGCCGTACGACCACCGGAGCCGGACCGGCACCCCGGGGGGTATGACCACCCGCAGGCGCCCCGACCCGGCGCGTTCCTACTGCGGTCAAACCACTGAGACGCGCCAAGCGGGGCATGGCCGGGGCCGTACGGAGTCCGATGCGGTTCCCGGTCATCCCCGCGCCGCGGAACTCAGCGGAAAGCGCAACGCGAGACCGATCACCAGCGCAAACATCGCGACACGCCCCGCCGGCGCGGCCCGGAGGTCGCGGGCGCAACATCGGCCCCCACGCAACGGGGAAGCGCCCACCGAAACGGTGCGGTTCGTACCGAGAAACGGCCGCGGCGACATCGGTCCGGACAGAGTCGCCGAACCCCGCCGACCACGGGTAGACCCCGATCACGTCACGCCCACGCGCCTCGTATTAACGAATCCACGCGGCTACAATGGGAAGCGCAACAGCCCTCACGCTCAGCGGAGCCCGACCATGGCCTATGAAAACCCGAATCGCCTCGCGGAATGGTTAATCGTGCTGCGCGAGCAGGGGCCTGTGCTCCGCAGGCGATTCGCCGAGTGGCTCGGAGCGGTCCGGGAGGAGCCCGTACTCTTGTGGCACACGCCGGCCGTGCGGTGTGCCGCCTACATCCTTGCGGGGCTACTGTTCCTCTGGGGCGCAACCGCGGCTCGGGACCTCATGCTCCCGGCACCGTCGGCCGGCGCGAAACCGGTGGCGAACACCGCCGACTTCCATGTCGTATGTTCCGATCAACACTGCGCGCACCACTACCTGATCCGGCGCGAATTCGGATTCCACCGGTTCCCCGTCAAATGTCCGAAGTGTCGCAAACCGACCGGTACACGCGCCCGCCGATGCAACTCGACCACATGCCGAGGCCGATGGGTCGCGCCCGCCGACACGCCGGCGGGGCACGAGTGCCCGATCTGCCGCACACCCCTGCCCGACCCGCCGTAGCCCAAGCGGCACCGGCGCGCGACCGCACCGCCGAACGGCGATCGTCGGCGGCCGTGCGCGTGCGCCGCGGCTACGGATTCGCGCCCTGATCGACGGGATCGGGCTTGGGTTTCCTTCTCGGGGCCTTGCTCGCCTGGTCCGCCCGCGCCCGCAGTTGCTCGAGCCGTGTTTCGACAATCGACCGCTGTTCCGGCGTGAGCTCCGCCATGATCCGGTCGCGCAGCGCCGCGAGCGCCTGCGCGTCGCGCCGATCCGCCCGGTCACGTCCGAACGCACCGCGCATGATGTCCCGGAGTTTATCCCGCTGGGCCGCTGACAGCTTGACGTCGGGGTGCATCACCGCGCGCATCAAGCGGCGGACCGGATCACCGCCGTCGTCGCGGACCCGGAGCCGCAACTTGCCCACCAGCTCGGCGAACCGGGTCGCCTGATCCTCCGACAGCTCACCACGCACCTTCTCGAGTAGGCCCTCGAGCGCCTGGCTGCGCTCTTCACGGCGGCGGACGTTGAACTCGAGGAGCCGCTGGCGGAGCGTCTTGACTTCCGCGTCGTGCCCCGCTGCCTGCGCGTCGCGGATCTCCTGCCGGATGCTGCGAAGCTCACGCACGTCGGCATCAGCGCCGGCCCGGGCCGCGCTCTCCCGAAAGTACGCCTCGAAATGCGCATCGATCGCTGCGACCTGGTTCTCCGCGAGCCCGAGCCGCGCACGCATCATCTGCTGGAGCTTCTTGAGCGTGTTCATCTCGCGCCGCGCGAAACCCGGCGCACGCCCCGCAGGCGGAACGCGTCGCTTCCCGCCTTCCTGCTGATACCCGTACTGTCCGTCCGGCTGGGGCCGACGCGCGCCACCGGGGACGTCCCACGTCCCGGCGGCAGCCCCGGCCGCCCCGGCAACCACCCACACCAGTCCGGCGGTGACGAGCCGCGATCGTATCGTTACCATTGAAGCTACCTCCTGGTAATGGCGTAAAAGGTTCGTAATCGCGTAAGTCTCCACGTGTTCCCGGTGTGCTCACGTGTCGGCGAAACCGACGCGCCATCCGGCGCACACCCGCGCCCCCCGGCGCCGGGCCGCCGAGCCCGGTCCAAGCGGCGCCCTGCACGCACCGCGGCCGGCGTGTACAATCGATGATGCTGGTTTACACGGCGCGGGCGGTCCATCGGCGAACGACGCCCCCCGACGCGCCGGTACGTTGTTTCGTCCCATGCACTTACTCATCATTGCGGGATTCGCGCTCGTCTTGTGGCGCTCCGGTCGACCACCGGAATGGCTGCTCGTGCCAGACGGCGACATCGTGTGGAGCGTCCTCGCCGCGCTCGGGCAGATGCCCCTGCTGCTGCTCGCGGCGGTGCTGGCGTGTCGACACGCGGCCCGCATGCTCCGCCGGGCGCCGGATGCGCCCGGCAAGGCACAGTCCTTCTACCACCGCGCCACCGCGATCGTCCGCTTCGCCGCGCTCGTCTGCTTCGCCGCCACCATGCTCCTGACGCGGTGGCCGGACCTGTTCGATTTTTCCCGAATCACGCCGGTTGTGCAAGTCGTCGGTGATCTCATCATGCTCGCGCCGTTTCTCGCTACCGTCATCGGCGTCTGGGTCGCGGCCTTCCCGATGGAGCGCATGCTCCGG
>JBHHVO010000070.1:0-11898 GCA_046754365.1 Phycisphaerae bacterium
GACGCCATGATGTACACGTTGTTGCCGTTGCTCTTGGCGGGCCAGGCGGCCGGCCCACCAATCGAGTA
The DNA here is from genome assembly GCA_046754365.1 of Phycisphaerae bacterium. GTDB lineage: Bacteria > Planctomycetota > Phycisphaerae > UBA1845 > UBA1845 > JBHHVO01. Next base: position 69 of record JBHHVO010000070.1, read on the forward strand.
CACGGTGTCTCTGGCGGCGCCGCAAACCCAGATGGTGGAGATTACCGTCCGCCTGCGGAACGTCAACACGGAGGCGCTCGACCTGGCGTTGCCGGTGTGGCGTCCGGGGCGGTACGTCGTGCTCGATCCGGCCGGCACGATCCGGCGCGTCCGGGCGGTGTCCGGCACGGGCGCCGTGCTCCCGATCACGAAGATCGACAAGACGACGTGGCGCGTGACGACGCGCGGTGCGTCCGAGGTGCGTGTCGCGTACGAGGTGTACGCGAACGCGTTGGGCGACCGGACACGCCACGTGGACGACTCGCACGCGTTTCTGTCCGGTTCGGCCGTGTTTCTTTACGCACGTCAGCGGCGCGCCGACCCCGTCCTCGTGCACATCGACGCACCCGACGACTGGCGCGTGGCGAGCGGCCTTGAGTCCGTGCCCGGTGCGCCGCGCACGTTGACGGCCGCGAACTACGACGTGTTGGTCGATTCACCGCTGGAGATCGGCGAGCACGATGTGTTGCGGTTCGACGTGGAGGGTGTACCGCACGAAATCGTCGTCTGGGGGTCGGCGGCGTACGATGGTGAGCGGCTTACGACCGACTTTGCGAAGATCGTGGCGGCGTGCGGGGCGGTGTTCGGTGATTTGCCCTACCGGCGGTACGTGTTCATCCTTCATGTCGGCGGCGGTGCTCGGGGTGCTACGGAGCACCTCAACTCCACGGTGATCCAAACATCGCGCAAGTCACTCGAAGATCCCAAGGCCTACAAGCGGTTTCTCGGCGTCGTGTCGCATGAGATGTTCCACACATGGAACGTGAAGCGGCTTCGGCCGGCCGGCATGTACCCCTACGACTACGCTCGGGAGAACTATACGAAGCTGTTGTGGGTCGCGGAGGGCACGACGAGCTATTACGACGGTCTGTTGCTTGTGCGCGCGGGCCTGCGGAAGCCGAAGAAGTTCCTCGACAATCTCGGCAAGGCGATCGACAAGCTCCGGCGCAGGCCCGGGCGGCTCGTGCAAAGCCTCGAGGCATCATCGTTTGACGCGTGGATCAAGTTCAACAAACCGACACCTGACAGTCCCAACTCGACCGTATCGTTTTACGATAAGGGCGCGCTCGTGAGCCTCCTGCTGGATCTAGAGATCCGATCGCACACCGACAACGGCGTGACACTCGACGATGTCATGCGGACGATGTACGAACGATTCCCGCTCGCCCGCGGCGGCTACACGCCGCGTGGGTTGTTGGCCACGATCAACGAACTCGCCGGCCATGACTTCGATCGGTTCTTTGAGCGTTACGTTCGCGGTACGGAGCCGTTGGACTTTGCGACGGCCTTGGAGGCGGTCGGGCTTGAACTCTATTTCAAACCCACGAAGCCCGATGACGACGAGGACGACGACGACGCAGAGGAGGACGATGACGGCAACGACCAGCGTAAGCGGAACGACCGCGACGAAAACGGTGACGATGTGGGTGATGGCGCCGGGTCTCGCGACCGCGACGCCGGTGGTCGCGGTCCCGGCATACCGACCGGCGACCAAGAGCAGGGCGCCGGGCAACCAGGCGCCGACAAGGCGAACGACAACGAACCCCGCACCAAGGCCTACCTAGGGTTGCGACTCAGCGACCGCGGCGGCAAAACGAATGTGCGATCGGTGTCGGCCGACGGACCCGCGTACCGCGCCGGCGTCATCGTCGGTGATGAGATCGTAGCGCTCGACGGCCGGCGCCTGCCCGCCGGAGAGCTCGACGACCGCCTGAAACGCTTCGACCCCGGCGACACGGTACGGCTAACCATCTTCCGGCGGGATATGCTGCGGACAATCGAGGTAGTTCTCGCAGGTCGCCCCGACGGCAACTGGCGGGTTCGCAGGATCGACGAACCGACCGAACTCCAGCGCACCACGTACGCGTCGTGGTTGCAGCAGCCGTGGCCGGAACCGAGCACGACACGCGACGACAAGGAAACACGGGGCCAACAAGACCGAACAACCGGCAACGCCAACGGCGACTAGCTTCGTCACGGATGGAGCGATGGGTCGGGGTGAACCGAGCCGCGAGCGCCAGCGACCGGTTCCCTCGCGGCCAGAGCGACTTGCCGGCCTCCGCTGCGTATGCGGTCACGGCTCGGTTCGCCCCGCGTCATCGGACGAGGCGCGACGCATCGCCAGCGACCCACCGAGCACGCCGCGCGGCCGCGCCTACCGCGCGGCCGGCTTGAGGCCACGCTGCAACGCCTCTTCCTTGCTGCTCAAGATGCGGACGTCACCGGCCTTCACATCGCGCTTGGCCGCTTGTGTGTCCGCGTAGAACCGATCGCCGCCGATGGCGGCGAACACCTTCGTGCCCTGTCGTTCATTGACATGTTGCTTGAGAAACGCCGCGATTCGCTTGTCGATGTCGGGAACCTTGCCGTACATGTGCGTGCCGTGGATGCGATGGTGCGCGAAGACACCCTGTTCGACGATCGCGCCGGTCTGCTTGGCGGCTTGGACGAGTTGATCGAAGCCGCGGGCCGCTTCCTCCTGCGACGTGCACATGAGGATGTGTCGTGGGCCGTAACGCTTGATGTGTGCGAGCGAATCGACGCCCAGGTACTTCGTTCCCGGGGAGAGCAGTACGACGGCATCCACCGACCTGTCGCGCGCGGCGTAGTCCAGCACCACGCTGCACCCGACGCTCGCGCCGATCAACGCGAGACGTGAGAGATCCACCTCGGGGCGTCGCGCGAGCCACGCGTACGCACCGGCCACATCCTCGTGCATCGCCTGAAACAACGATGCGTCACGCTCTACCACCCGGTCCGCCAGCTTCATCGCCGCCGGCTCCGTGCTGTCGCCGTGTCCACGCAAATCGATCGCCATGATGGCAAAGCCGGCATACTCCAGGGCAATGATCTGCTCATGCCAGGCCGAACGATCCGACCGGTACATATGTAGCAGGATCACCGCCGGCGCCTTGGCGCTCATGTCGATCGGTGTCCAGTAGTCACCGACGATGTGTACGCCGTCGGTGGTCGTAAACGCGACCGGAATCGGATCGTGCACCACCACCGCGGCGCGCGCGATCCCAGGCAGCACCGCGTGCGCAACCACGACACCAACAGCCATGCGATTCATTTTCTGCATCACAACACCTCCAACTCCGTCCCGCGCCGATGGGCAGGCAACACCAGATCTTGTCCCCACACATGCTGCCGCGAACCGGTTCAAAGAGCCACACCGGCAACACGCACGCCGGTTGGGCGAACACGAGCCGCCACCGGCCAACACACCGCCGGACATCCAACGCAAACGCCGGCCGGCCAACCGCGCCGCCTGCTACGTAGATCGCCGTAGGACGACCGCGCGTTACGCGTCCGGCGGCGGCGGGTCGAGGCCGTGGATCGGCGCGCCGCACTCCGGGCACGCGCCGGAGACATTGCCGCGAAGATCATACCCACACCGCCGACAGCGCGGCGGCCATCCATCATCCGCGAAGCACCGCCAGGCCGGGCCGTACTGCTCAAGAAAGTAGAGCGAATAACACCGTCCGAACACGAGCAGCGGCAAGAGAATCACCGTTCCGATGTACGGCACCGCGGTGATGCAGCACGTCGCACACGTCAGTGCGATCGCAAGGCCGCCGATCCCGAGCGCCAGCACGAACTTCATGAAGCAGTACATGACGATCGTGCTCATGCGTCCGGCGAGCACCTCGGTGTGTACCATGGTCCACGCCGACATGACGTCCACATCCCGAAGATACATCGCCGGCACCACGAAATCGTGCAAGAGAAGGGTGATAACCCCGAACGTAAGGCCCGCAGTTGCCAGGAGTACAACACCCGCGATGGTCCCGGCCAGTGCGCGGTTGCCGAACGTGTTCGCCTGTATGTCTGACCACGCGACCACAACGCAAATCGCGAGAATCAGCACGAAGCTCAAGAGCCCGAAGATGGTGAGGACAAACGAGAACCCGAACAGACTGTTCCCCAACCGCCGCAGCGCCCGCCACGGCTCGACCACCACGCCGCGGTTGTGCACGACGCCGTCCAGAAACATGAACTGCCCGCGGCTCTGAAGCCATAGTACAAGCGCCGACAGGCCGACAACTACGATAAGCCCTGCGATAACCAGCGCGACGACGAGCGCCGTGTTCGCCTCGATCCATCCCAACATCGACCGCACCGACCCCGGACCACCGCCCCTTCCACCGCTTTTCCACTGCGAACCGAACCCGCTGCCGCCGCCCTCGCCAAGCGTTGCGAGCCACGCACAAAAACCGAGAAGAAACCACTTGCCGATCTCGAACGGACGAAAAAGAATGTGCTTGGTACGATCGATCGCCAGACCGATCGGCGTCACCACGGAAATCGTCATGATGCCTTTCCACGTAGCGCCAATGGTCGTTGACGACCGCCGCGCCGCACGTCATCACCGCTCATGGTCACCGCGACGCCTGGAGCGACACCGCGCACGCGGCCGCGCAGCCACGGCGACACAGGGGCGACCGCGGATGCAGGCTTGCTGCCTCCCCCCGGCAGTGCGCTACCGCGGCGGTACGTATGTATACCGCGGGCCATCGGGCAGCGGCTCGTACCCGGCATCGGCCATGGCGTCAAGCCACGCGCGGCGCACCCAGTCGGTCGATTGATACTTGCGGACCTCACCGCGCGCGAGCGGCCGCTTTAGTACGACGGCCGCAAGGGTTCGACTGCGGATCATAGCGACCACAGCCGTGTCATCAAACACGCCCTGATCCGCGAGACCGGTGAGCGTGAGCGTATCCATCATGAGCGCGTTCCGACAATACAAAGCGAGCGACGCGTCCTCGCAAACCACCGGCCCACCGAGCGCGTCCAAACGCGCGGCACTGCCGCGAAGAAACGCAAGCTGCGCGTCGCTCAGCGCACGCCGCCCGGCGACGCGATCCATGAGCCCGCCGTATCCGACGACGAGCCTCGCCGCGGCCGGCGGCGTGACGTACACGAGCAGAAAGAGCAGCGCCACGATCGCCGGCGCCGACGACCGCCGCGCCGCTGCGTCCGTCGCCGTCGTCGCGTCGGCATGGGCCGTGCACCCGGAAAGCTCGCCACCCGTCGCTGCATCGCATCGCCCGAGCCAGCGTGCGATCTCCCGTCCACCGAGTATGCACGCGAGCGCGAGCGGCTTGATGAAGTAGTTATCGCCGGAGCCGTCGCGCACGGTACCGGCGCACGCCGCCAAGAACGCCAACGCGAAGAACACACTGACGACGTCGGGCCGGCGCGTCTGCCAGCTTCGCAGCGCACCCACAGCACCCAGCGCCAGCGGCGCGCCGCACTTGACCAACGCCCCACCCGCCACCACCGTCGCCAGATTGCCCGGCGTGACATTCGCCGCCATACCCCGGTAGCCATTCATGAAATACAGGCCGTCCGTCAGCGCATTCATCACAAGAAACGCACCACCATACGCAGCCGCGGCCACACCGGCGAACCACAGCGCGTCGCGCCGCCGCCCGCCCAACCACATGGACAACACGACCGCCACCGGGCCCACGACCGCCGACTGTTTGAACGCAAACGCGAGTACGAACGCCGCGACGGCCGCATACCGACGTTGGTCGTGCTTCCAACGCATGAATATGGCCAGCCCGGCTAGATCAAGGAACAACTCCGGCGCGTCCGCGCGAAATGACATCCCCCATGGCCACATGATCTTCGCCGTCGCGAGCAACCCCACCATGAGTAGCGTTATCCACCATCCCGCCCCGAAGTACCGGTAAACCAGCACGCCGACGATGACCAAGGCGCCCGCCGTCGACAGCAAACACATCGCCCGCCCGATCTTGAATATCCCCAGCTCGTCGGCCGCCACAAGCCGCGCCACGACACCCGGCGCCACGTACAGCAGCGGTCCGTAGAGCGCCGGCACATGCGGCGGCTCACGGAAATCCCTGTATATCGGCCGACCATGCTGAAACTCTCGCGCGACGTAAACGTCGACGCTGGCCGGATACGTGAGTTCCACCGCGCTCGGAAAGTCCGCGACAATCCTCAGCACGCGCCCCGCGGTGGGAATCGCCAACATTCCGACGAGCAATACCAGCATGACGCGGACAACACCGTAGTGCTCAACACCTGCGTCGCGCCGTGCCATCACCAAGCCATCCCATCCCGTCGCGGCCCACCTGTACGCGTCAACCGCCGATCGACCGCGCCTGCATGTCCCGTGCAGTCCGCGGCATTGTACAACAATGGCCCGCTACGCGCGTCGAACCCTCGCCGCGCGGACCGCGCGCACCTTGATATTCAAGAACTCAACGGCGAGCGAGAACGCCATCGCAAAATACACATACCCCTTCTTGATATGCATCCCGAGCCCGTCCGCCACGAGCACCACGCCGATCAGCACGAGAAACGACAGCGCCAGCATCTTCATCGTCGGGTGACGCTCGATGAATCCACTGATCGCGTCCGCAAACACCATCATAACCCCAACGGATATCACGACGGCCGCGATCATAACCGCGATGTGTCGCGCCATCCCCACGGCCGTTATCACTGAATCCAGGGAGAATACGATGTCGAGAAGCACGATCTGAATCACGACCGTCCGCATGGCCGCCGGCGCGCCGGGCCGACCCGCGCCGGCGCGTCCGTCTTCTTCCACCCGTTCGTGAATCTCATACGTCGCCTTACCGATGAGGAACAGGCCCCCGACAAGCAGGATCAAATCCCTACCCGACACGCTGCGACTCAGGATCGTGAACAGCGGCGTTGTCAATCCCATGATCCACCCGATCGCCAGCAGCAGTGCGACCCGCATGAACATCGCGAGCGCAAGCCCGACACGCCGCGCCCTGGACTGCCGCTCTGCCGGCAATCCGGCCGCGAGAATCGCGATCATGACGATATTGTCGATGCCGAGGACGATCTCCAGACCGGTGAGTGTAATCAGCGCGATGCCGTTCTCCACGGTCAACAGGTTCTCCATGCCGCTCTGCTCCTACCAAAGTGAAGGCCCGACCCCTCGCGAGCCGCTGGAAAACACAGGCCTATCCGTGCGGCGCCGCGTGCCATACGTGTGGCGCGGGTGTCCGACCGGTGTAAGGGGAGGTCGAGCGACGGTCAGACGGTGTTCTTGATCAGGCCGCTATAACCGTTCCGCGAGCCACGCCCGCGCCCGGTCGATCGCGTTGCCGACGCCCGACGGATCCGACCCGCCGCCCTGGGCCATGTCCGGTCGGCCGCCGCCACGGCCGCCGACGAGCGGTGCGACCTCGCGAATGAGATCACCGGCTTTGACGCCACGCCCCACGACGGCCTTGCTCATACCCGAAACCAGTGTCACGCGATTGTCAGCTACCGTAAGCAGCAGAACAGCCGACGCGTCCGACTTGTGACGAACCCAGTCGATCGCGCCGCGGAGCGCGTCCGCGTCCGCGGCCGGCACCTCGCCGACCACGACCCGAACACCGGCGACGTCCTGCGACGAGGCGAAGAGTTTCGCCACCGTTTGCATCGCGGCGTCGCCGCGCCGGGCGGCCGCTTGTTTCGCCTCCTGCTTGGCGATCTGCTGCAACGTCGCGACGGCGTCGCGGATCCGGTGTCGCGTGACGATGGGGATTACCGCCTCGGCCTCTTCCTTTTGAAACGCCGCAAGCCACGTAGCCAGGTCGTCGCCCGGCGCTTCGAGTCGAGACCGCACTGAACGCAGCAGGGCAGCGCCGTGCGCCGTCGCGCGGCCGGCCGCGTCGCCGGAGATGCCCACTACGCGCCGCACGCCCTTGGCGACGGCCTCCTCGCTGATGAGCACGAACCGCTCCGCGTCACCGGTCGACTTGACATGCGTGCCGCCGCAGAACTCGACGGAGTACTTCATCCACTTTGGGTCGTCCGGGCTCCCGAGCAGTGTGTCCGGTGCCGGATTCTCCTCGTCGCCGATCTCCGCGCCGATCGACACGACCCGCACGCGATCCGGATACTTTTCTCCGAACACGGCCCGGAGCGTATTGATCCGCCGCGCCTTGGCCTGATCGACTTCCTTCGTGTACACGGGATAATCCGCGTCGATCTGCTCGCGACACAGCGCCTCGACGTGCTCGATCTCATCGTCCGTCATCGGCTTGCGATGCGAGAAGTCAAACCGCGTCTTCTCCGGATCGACGAGCGATCCCTTTTGCTGCACGTGGTCGCCCAACACCGCCCGCAACGCCCAGTTGAGGATATGGGTCGATGTGTGGTTCTTCGTCGTCATCGACCGAATCGGATTGACGAGTGCAGTCACAGCATCTCCCAATGCAAATGATCCTCTGGATATGGTCCCCCAATGGATCACCGCATCACCCCAGCGAGTGGTCTCACGAACCTCGAGCGTTGCTCGATCTGTAGTAATAAGACCAGCGTCCCCGACTTGCCCGCCTTGCTCCGCATAGAAACAGGTGCGGTTGAGGATCAACCCACCCTCGTCCCCCTGCTTCAGACGCGTATTCCTAGTAGCATACGGGTAATTGTTTGCATCGAAAAGGACAAAAGCGCGCACCGTTCCTACGCAGGTGTCAGTGTCGTACTTCAGTGAGTCATCCGTTGCGTCAGTGACGATCGCATCTTCCTCAACGTGAACATCCGGATCGAGCAGTGCCGTACGTCGCTCAAGACCATCGACGCATCGCGCCCGTTGCCGCGCCGATTCCATAAGTCGCTCGTACTCACCCATATCAACCGTCAATCCGCGCTCCTCGGCCATCTGCTCCGTCAAATCGATCGGAAAACCATACGTGTCGTGCAGCTTGAATGCGCCCTTGCCGCTGATCTTACCGTGGTGGTGCGACACGGCGTAGCCCGCCGCCTCGTTGAATAACCTGATCCCACGGTCCAGCGTCTTCCCGAACGACGCTTCCTCGTCCCGAATCGTCTCAACGACCTGCGTCGCGTTCTCTCGCCCGGGACGCCGATCACGGCCGGTCCGAAGCTCCGGAAACGCGTCGCCCATGTGACCCACCACCGTCGGGACCAGATCGCAAAGGAACGGTTCGTTCACGTTGAGGTATTGCTTGCCCAAGCGGACCGCCCGGCGGAGGATGCGGCGGAGTACATAGCCACGGCCCTCGTTGCTTGGGAGTGCACCGTCCGTCAGCGCAAACGTGAGACACCGGACGTGGTCGGCGATCGCGCGGTACGCCACGTCGATCATAATCTGATCGGGCGACCTGGTGCCCGCTCCCTTACGGTCACGGTTCGGGCTCGGGAGCGTTCCCGCGTACGCCGGCGCGCCGGTTCGCTCCTTGATTGCGTCGAAGAGCGGCGTAAAGACGTCCGTGTCGTAGTTCGTGAAATCGCCGAGCTTGTCGCGTTCCATCCCCTGGAGCACGGCGCAAAGCCGCTCGAATCCCATACCCGTATCGACGTGCCTGGCCGGCAGCGCCGTGAGCGCGCCGCCCGCGGCGCGGTTGAACTGAATGAACACCAGGTTCCACAATTCTATGACGCGCGCGTCGCCGGCGTTGACCAGCTTCGCGCCGCGCTTGTCCGGTGTGAGGTCGATATGGATTTCACTGCACGGCCCACACGGGCCGGTGTCGCCCATCTCCCAGAAATTGTCCTTCTTATTCCCCGGGTGAACGTGCGACGGATCGATGTCCGTAACGGTTTTCCAGAGCTCGGCCGCCTCGGTGTCGGGTTCGAGCCCTTCCGCCGTGTCACCCGCGAAGTACGTCGCATGAAGTCGCGACTTGTCGATGTGCCACACGTCGGTGAGCAGCTCCCACGCCCAGCGAATCGCGTCCTGCTTAAAGTAATCGCCGAACGACCAGTTGCCGAGCATCTCGAAAAACGTGTGGTGATACGTGTCCTGGCCGACGTCATCGAGGTCGTTGTGCTTGCCGCCCGCGCGGATGCACTTCTGCGTATTGGCCGCACGCTTGTACGGGCGGGACCCGGTTGCGAGGAACACGTCCTTAAACTGATTCATGCCCGCGTTCGTAAACAGCAGCGTCGGGTCGTCCACCGGAACGACGGGCGACGACGGAACAATGACGTGCCCCTTCGACTTGAAGAAATCGAGAAACTGCTGCCGGATCTGCGTTGAAGTCATTGCCTCGCCTGTCATGGACACACGGTAGCGCCGCTTCGATACGCGCCGGCCCCGGAGCACGCGCGATCGGCGTGCCCCGTACCGCCGCGAAGCCAGCGGCGCCCGGATGCACGACCCCGGCGCCGCACCACGCGCCGGCACCACTTGACACCACACGCCGCGCGGCCTACCGTTTCGGGCGAGACTACCGTGAAAAACACTTCGCGAAAAGAACCGCTGCCGGCCATCGGCCTGGCGCTGCTCGTTACGGCGACGCTCGGTCCAACCGTCGGCGGATGTCGGCGCGCGCAGTTCAACGGCAACGGCGGCAAGGCCCCCGACGTCGCGAGCGCACCGTCGAACGCCACAAACCCAAACGCGGAGGGTGTCCAGCGCGCATCGACCGGGGACGCGGCGCGCGCCGCCGGTCCGATGGTGTTCACGGCCGACAACAACCCGACGACGCTCGCCGGCAGGGGTGAACCCTCGCTCGAAGACCACCAGCGCCCCGCCGCATGGATCTACATCGACGGCCGCGCGGGCGAATACCGCGAAGAGAACGGCAGGAAGCTGCTCCAGTGGTACACGCCGGGTACCGTGAGTCCCACGCCGACATTCCGGCTCGAGGCATACGCGCCGCTCATCGCCGACCCGGAATCCGTCCTGCTCGCGCTCGAGCCGGTCATCCGTGACGGCTCCCGCGTCGGCACGGCGTACGACATCGCCCCGAAGCCCGGGACGTTCCAGCTCGGCAAGACCTACTCGCTATGCCAGCCGGGCCCCGGTTTCACCGTCCGCGCCCGGCGGAGCCCAACAACCATCGACGCCATACCGCCGCTCGTCCCGGGCACCTACATGCTCGCGGCGAGCATCAGGAAGCAGCCCGGCGACGCGAGCGGCGCGCTCGCCGTAACGTTCTTCACGGTCGGCGACGACGCGGTCGGACATGACACACCGGACAACGACACGCCGTGACCGGAAGCACAGCCGGCGCCGGCACCCGACGAGCGCGGCGAACACGTGCGCCGTCACTAGCGGGTAATCGTCCCGTCGCACACCGAGGACTCAGTCAGCGTGGACGTTATTGCGGCGGAGATGAGAATCTCGCGAAGGAAACGCGCATTTCTGCTATCGAGCGCCGTGACAATAAGCGATACAAATGCCTCGACCACGAAGGGCCCACAATCGAAGCAGTCTGTTCCAAGGGGACAGAAGCCGAGGTTGTCGAGCGTCTCGTCGCAAACCCCGTCGAACGAGAACGTACAAGTGTTATCACATGCCTGAGCCGCTCCTGTAGCAGTCAGGCGGGACGTTGATGCCCCCGGTTGTATCGACGTGATCACCAAAGCTGTATCGACGGCACCGAGTGAATTAGCGAATACGTCCCCAACCCGGAGGGGAAGCCCCCCGACCCCTAGTGCGTTCCCGCTGTCGTCGAATTCCATTGTGACTATCTCAAGTGACGTGGTGGTCCCACGCACGCATGTCACAGATCCAGAGTACACGCCGGCGTGGAGGCGAATCGCATCCGTTTCCTCGACAGGTTCGATGTCGCTCGCCGCCACGGGATCGGCTGGCGGTGTCACCGCGCCGCAACCGCTCAGCACTACCGGCAAGGCCATCATGAGTATCCGTTGCATTGTGTCGTCTCCAAAGCCCAAGTAGAAAACGCCGCAGCCCGTCGCCGAGCAGCGCACTCAGAAAGTCGAACTTCGAAGTAGCCAGTATAACGGGATTCCCCAGCACGGACCAGAGCGGATCCCCGCATTCCCGACCGCCGTCAATACACGCGTGTCAGCT
>JBHHVO010000071.1:0-11730 GCA_046754365.1 Phycisphaerae bacterium
CGTGGATCCGGCCCCACGTCGGCGCCATCACGAGCATCGTAATAAACAGCGACAACCCCAAAATGACCTGCGTCGGCGGCAGCTGCGGCGTCCCCATCGCCTGGCGCAACAGCGCAAGCACGATGATGATCCGCGGGAACGCCGTCATCATCACGAGAATCGACGGAACCAGCGTAAGAACCGTCAGCAGAACCAGGATTTGCAGCGTCGCGGAGACACCCTGCGTATCCGTCGCGGTCGGAAGGACGCCACGCACGTCGGGGATGTGGGCGGGGTTGTCAACCGACGGCGACACCGGCGCAGGCTGAGCCTGCGCCGCGGCCGTCAGCCACAACACGACGATCGCAACCGGCGCAACGCGTCCGGCCAACGTACGGCATCCATGCCGTGCATCCATGCGCAGCTCCATCGCGCAACAGCACCGCCGCGGCGCACTCATGCCCGCGGCCAACACAACCACGCCCGGCCAAACGCACGGGCGCTAGGTTCGCAGGCCCCGCAGCCGGGACAGCAGGCGATTCAGCGGCTGCGGCGCGCGGGCCGCGCCACGCCGCCCACCGGCATCGGCTTCCGCGATGTCGTCATCCACATCGCCATAACCCGACACCTCACGCATCAACGCGTCATCAAACGCCGCGACCCCCATCCCGAGCGTACCACCCGTACGCGCCGCCAGCTCCGCCACCTCCTCCGGATCATCGATCTCGGCCAGCGCCTCGATACGGTCACCGCCCGCACCCACCAGCACAAACCGCCGCCCCACTTGCATCAACACAACTTGTTGCTTCGGACCGATGCTCGACCGCGCCACAACACGAAGGACCCCGCTCTCCGCCGTCCGCGCCGACGGCATCCATCTCCGAACCGCCCAGTACACCGCGCCAACCGACGCCAGCACCATCGCGAGCGGCACAAGTCCCTGTCGCAGCCACCCCGAAACACCACGGGAACGGTGTGTCAACGTCGTGGCACCCGGGCCGCGCTTGCGGAGCTTCAGCGCATCCTCGCCCCCTCCCTGCCCCGCATCCTCGTGCGGCACGACACCGCTTGCGGACGGCACGGCACCATTGACACGCAGCGCAACGCCGCTCGCCGCTGGCGTGATCCCGCTGTCATACGGCGTAACCCCGTCGGCCAACGGTCCCCGTGGTGCCTCGGACACGCCCTCGCGCGCGCCGCCGAAACCGCGCTCCGCCGCGCGATCGCGCGTCTGGTCGAGCGGCGCCGCGTCCACGTCGCCTTGTCGCCTTCGCACGCCGGGCGGTACGTCCACGCCAACCGACGATGCGACGTCCGCCGCGGTGACCGCCGGGACGGCGCGCGTGACAACCGCGCCGGCGCTCGCTCGCCCGCGCTCGTTGATACCTGGTTCCAGCGACACGCCCTGGTTCGACGTCACATCCGACGGTTCCGACGGATGATCTGGCGCGGGCCCGCGCACAGCATCGGCCTGTGCGACCCGACCCGGCGCCGAAACCTGGTCGGTCGCCAACGTTCGTTTCGACGCCGACGCCGAATCCGCCGCCGTCGCGCCGCGCCCCGTGTCAGGTCCCGCGCGTTCCACGCCGGACGCGATCGCCGTGCACAGCACCAACACAGACACCGGCCCATACCACGCGACCGCCCGGCACACACGCTGGCGCGGAACACCTCGCATCACGTGCTCACCCGATGCGGGTCGTGCGTCAGCACTTCATTGATGCGCACACAGAAATTATCGTTGAGCACGAGAACCTCGCCCCGCGCAACGAGCCGATCGTTCACGATCACGTCCACCGGATCGCCGGCCAGCTTGTCGAGCTCAACCACACTGCCTTGATCGAGCTGAAGAACGTCTTCGACGCGCATCCGCGTACGACCAAGCTCGATCTGAACCCGCAACGCGACATCGTTGAGCATGCTCACACGTTTCACATCCGGCGAGACCGACTCGCCGGCGGCCAGCTCCTCGAGCGTAAGCGCCTGCGCACCGACCGCGGCAACGCCCGAGGTCGGCGCCGCGGTGGTCTCGGCGTGTGCTCGTGGATCAACCGAAGCCGGCCCACCCGCATCGGACGTATCGGCCGCGTCCGGAGCCGCCGACGCGTCGAGGCGCGCGTCAAGATCGGCCTGACTCGCCGCGCCGCCGGCCAACGGGACGGATGGATCCGGCGGCGCTGACGCACCATCAGCCGGCGCGCGATCCGGTGTGACCGCGGCGCCCGGCGCGGGCGCACTGTCCGGCGCATGCGCGGCGCGTGCGGTCGTTCCGGTATCCGATGTCGTGGCAGTATCCGGTGAATGCGTGGACGTGACGTCCGGCGCGCCGCCCCCATCGCCCGGCGCTGCACCTGCATCCGCGGGGGACGCCGGCGCGGGTACGTCGGCACCGGACGGCGCAGCACCCTCCACACCGGCACCTTGATCACCACTCGCCTGGTTGATCAGCGCGTCGATGTCGTCTTGGTTGACCGCGCCGCCCTCCGGCGGCCCGGCCTGCTGGTCTGGATCTTGCGAATCGTCAGCCACGGCTCAACTCCATTTGAGCACGTTCGGTCGCTGCTATTATCGGAAAACGCCGGGCGGACGCGACAATCAAAGCCCACCGGAGGATTGCAGCAGCTCGGTAATAAGCACCTCGTCGATCACCGCGTCGTCACCGAACACCTTCGCAAACTCCTGCTTTAGTCGGCGCTTGATGGTCTGCAGCTCCGGCTCATTCAACTGTTGCACTTCCGCACTCCGCACCACATAGTTCACGCGGTCATCGAGCCGGGACTGCTTATCAGCCACCATCTGTGTGATCTCCTCCAGCCGATCCCGCGCTACCAGCCCTGATACGCTGATACTGAACGTGATCAGCTTGCCGGTCGTCTTGTTCGTCGGACGGCACTTCGACAACACGATCTCCGCCTGGTCGCCCGGCGCCCCGTCGTCGGCGTCCGACGCCGATCCCGTCGACGCCTCAGCCGTCACCGGCGCCGGCGCGAACATTCGTGACACCGCGAACACCGCCACGCCTTCCACCGCCATCAGCGCACCCACAACCAGCAGCGTCACCAGCCGACCCTGGCCACCGCCACCCGTCTTTGCCTGACCAGCATCATCGGCCATCAGACGACTCCGTTTCCTCGTCGGCCACCCCCGTACCGGCGAAGCGATCGATCAGGTCCTCCGTGACAAGAATCTCGACACGGCGGTTCAGCGCCCGCCGGCGTTCCGTATACGCCTGTCTCACGAGCGGCTCCGTATCACCGACCGCCACGGGGATGAGCCGAATCGCGCGCACACCGTGTGTCTCCAGTGCGTGCACGACGGCCTTCGCCCGCTCATACGACAAATCCCGCGCGTCCTCATACATCGAATCCTGCGGCAGCGGTTCGCGCGTCGCGTGACCGCGAACGAGTATCTTCGTGTTGTGGCCGCGCAACTGCTCCGCGACCTTGCGGATCAACTCCTTCGCCTCCGGCTTGAGCGTCGCGCTGAACCGGGGGAACGTGATGAGCCCGCCGACGACGACTTCGATGCCGTCGCGCACGTTCGTCACGCGGAACTTCTTACCCTCGATACCCTCGTCCTCGACATCCCCCTGCTTGTTCTCGTGGACCGGCGGTTCGATCCGAAGCAACTTCTGAATCATCGCGTTCGCATCGGGCTGCGCGCCGGGCATCGGCTGCTGCCCGCCCTCATACCCGCCGAACGCACTCCGAAGCGACTCGAGCACCTGATAGAACCGCTGGTCCTCCTTGATCTCGCTCATCGACACGATGATCACGAAGAAGCACAACAGCAGCGTCATCGCGTCGCCGTACGTTACCATCCAGTCGGGCACGCCGGCGGCTTCGGGTTTCTTCTTGCCGGGCATGTGCGATTCGCCTGCCGCCTGACCTCACGCCATCCGCCGGGCCCGTGCCATCCGGCTTCCTCAGGCTACCGTAACGGCCCGTTGAAAAACGTGTGGCACACGCTCAGAGACCGTGTCCTCACGGGCGCCGGCACACCCGCGGTTTGGACTGCTTCAACGCGCTGCCGAGCCGCCACATCCTCGCGGGTGACACACCGTCCCGCGCCGACCATCCACCCGTCACAAGCCACTACGCCGCATCCGCCTCGCCCTGCCCCGACGACCGCTTCGAGTTCGGCAAAAACGTCTTGAGCTTCTGCTCCACGATCCGCGGGTTGTCCCCGGATTGGATCGCCATGATGCCCTTGATCACGATCATCTTGAGCATCAGCTCCTCGCGGCTCCGCAGACCGAGTTTGTCCGCCAGCGGCAGCGCCATGAGATTCGCAAGCAGCGCGCCGTACAGCGTGGTCAACAGCGCGACCGCCATCGCCGGCCCGATCTTCGACGGGTCATCCATGTTCTGCAGCATGATCACCAGCCCGATCAGCGTACCGATCATGCCGAACGCCGGGGCGTACTTTCCGATGTTGTCGAACAGCGCCTTGCCGTCGGCATGCCGCTGCTCGATCGCCTCGAGGTCGCTCATCAGGATCGTCTCGATCAAGTCCGGGTCGGTGCCGTCGACCGCCATCTGGATGCCCGACACGATGAACGGATCATCGATCTCGCTCGTCAGGCTCTCCAACGACAAGATGCCGTCCCGGCGTGCGACCTCCGCGAATTTCACCATGTCCGCGATCAACTCGTTCGGGTCCCGAGGCTTCGCGAAAAAACAATTCTTTACGATCTTGGCGACACCGAAAATGTTGCGGATCGGGAAGCTGATCATCGCCGCACTCGCGGCGCCGCCCACCACGATCATTACAGATCCGGCGTCCGAAAACGCACCGATGTCCGACTTGCCAAGGATCGCAATCAGGATCAGCGTAGCGCCGACGACAAGCCCGATAACCGTTGCGATATCCATGACTACCGATCACCATTCACGCGAACGCCACCCCGCCACGGGTGCATACGCCGCCCCCACCGCGCCGACGCTCATCACGCCGCACACGCACCGCGCGGCCGTCCCATCCGATATCGACCACGCGCCGCGACGCCGTTAGACCGTGCGGACACCACCCCGTGGACAAACGACAGCCCGTACGTGTGGCACCGGTCTCCATCCGCCGCGTGTGGCACCGGTTTCCAACCGGTGTGACTGCGAGCGGAGCCGCCGCAACACCGTTTTTTTCAACGCGGTGCGCGCCGGTGCCGGGTCACACAACCCGGAACCCCCGCACCTGGCGGGCCCACTCCATCGCCTTGTCCACCACCTCATCCACCGATTCTCGGACCATCAGCGTGTCACCGTTGATGAGCGTGATCAGCGTGTCCGGCGTCGATTCGATCATCTTGATCAACTCCGTGTTGATCACGACAACATGTTGGTTAAGTCGCGTCACACGAATCATGCCCCGGTCTCCATACGCAACCACGCGCCGCGTGGCCACACGGACACCGCGCTCGAACACGCCGCCCCGATCCGCCGCACACGCCGCCCGAGCGCGACCCGATCCCGACCTACCGCGCAATCAGCAGCAGCTCCTGAAGCAGATCGTCGGCCGTACGGATCACACGCCCCGAGGCCGACACGCCCGCCGACGCCGTAATCAGGTCGATGAACTCCCGCGATATCTCGACGTTGCTCTGCTCCAGCGCACCGGACACGATGAACCCGGTCCCCGCGGTCTGCGGCGACGTGAGTGTCGCGGGCCCCGAGTCGGGTCCGGGAACAAACACGTTCTCGCTCCGCGCGAGCAACCCTTCTTCATTCACAAACGTCGCGAGCGCGAGCTGGCCGAAAACCTGCGTCTGCTGATTCGAAAACGTCCCGATCACAACGCCGTCCGGCTGCACGTCGTACCCGATCAGGATGCCCGCGTCGGACCCATCCTGGCTCGCCATCACGAGCGACGACCCACCGTCGCTCCCCGCCAGCCCCGTCACGCCGTCGAACGTGAGATTCAGCGCCAGCGGCGACGCCGCGCCGACACCGCTCCGGTCGATCGAAACCTGCGTGCCCGTGGACGCCACGAACTGTCCGTTCTGGTCGAACGAGATCGTCCCGCTCCCGATCACCGGACTCGCGCTCTCGCTGTCGACCGACTCCGCCGTAAACGCCCACGTCGTCCCGCTGCTCGATTGTGATGTCTGCGCAAGACGCAAACGAACCTCCACCGGGTTCCCCAACGAATCGAACACACGAAAGCTCGTCGTCACCGCTTCCCCGGTCGCCGGCTGCACGAGCGCAAAACCGAACGGGCTCGCGATCGCGCCGGTCGTATTCCGGATCGACGCGCCGTCGAGGCTGATCGCGCTCGCGCCGCCGACGTTCGACGCCACGACGAGGCTCCCGGCCGGCGGCGTGGGACCGGCCGCTACGGTCACGCCCGGCTGACCACCCGCCACCGCATTCACGTCTATCCCCAGCACCGTTTCGAGATGGGCGGCGAAGTCACCCACCGTGTTGCCCGTCGTGCCGACAACGAACGTCGCCTCCGGGATCGAGATGCCGCCCTTGGTTGCGTTGATCGTCAAGACGTCACCCGTCGCCAGAAGCGGTACACCGGCCGCGTCCACGAGCGACGTCAGCGGCGTCGTCGCCGTGGCCGGCGCACCCGACGCCGTCACGAGCGGTGCGCTCGCCACGACCGCGCCGGTGGCCGCCACCGGACCACCCGGATCGAGCCGGCCGTCCAACACGACATTCGTCGTCGCGACCGCCACCCCCGCCGTGCCGAGCGGAATCACAAGGTCGCTCAGCGTCCCCGCCGCGATGTTCCCCGCGGCGTCGGCGGGAAAGACCTGTACCGGCGCGCCGTTCGTCGCCACGAGCGTACTGTTGGCATCCAGGTGGAACGCACCGTCGCGCGTGTAGACCTGCTCCCCGGCACCGGTCTCCAGGATGAAGAACCCCTGCCCGTCCACGGCGAGATCCGGCGCGAACCCCGTGCTCTCGATCGTGCCCTGCTGGAAGTTGCGCTGGATCGCGCCGACCGTCACGCCGGTACCGATCTGCCGCGGGAGTGTCCCGCCCGTATTCCTGTCCGGCGCCGTCCCCTCGCTGATCGTGCGGTACAACAGCGTGTCGAACAGCGTCCGCTGCGATTTGAACCCCGTTGTGTTCAGGTTCGCGATGTTGTCACCGACCGTATCGACAGTGACCTGATTCGCTTGGACGCCGGTAAACCCGACCAACATGGATGATGTAAGTGACATACGTCTCCCCGGCGCGCCGGGCGCCAAAGCACGGCACGACACCACACTCACCAGCGCGCCACGCGCCCACGCCGCCGCCGACGTAGCATGCGTGGCCGGCGCCCGCGTCCGCCTGACTAACCCGGCGCCGACATCCCCACGACGTCCCGGAACCGGAGGTCCTCTCCGGTATCGAGTTCCAACACGACTTCGCCCGCATCATCCACCGTGACCGACGTCACGACGCCCGACACAACGCGTGGTTCCGCCCCGTCCGAGGGCCCCGTCCGTCCGTCCACGCCGGACACCATGAGCCCGACGAGCGCCTCCGCCGCCTCCTGCGCCGACGCGATCGACGCCACCTGGGCCATCGGCAGGCTCTCGCCGGTCGCGAGTTGCAGCGTCGCCTGCCCGTCCTGCCCGAACCGGACACCGACCACGACGCCGCCCATCGTCGAACCGTCCGGTTGTGTCACGCTCGTGACATACCGCCCGATGAGCGCCGACGACCCGGCCACTTGCTGGTGGTCGGTCAACGACCTGATCGAATCCGCGAGCGTGGTGGACAGCTCGATGTCGCGGATCGACGCGATCTGCCGCAGCAGCTCGGCGTTGTCGGTCGGCTCAAGCGGGTCCTGATTCGTCAGTTGCGCGATGAGCAGACCGAAGAAGTCATCGCCGCCGAGGTCCCCGAACGAACTCGTCGTACGCCGCTCCGTTACGCCCGAGGAGCCCGGAACCGCCTGAAGTAGCGGCGTACTGCTCTGTATCGCATCCATGTTGACTCCTTGCCTTGCGGCACTTGCGTCCACCGTGTGTACAGCACGCCGTAAGCGTGACAGCCACGCATGCGCATGCCGCGCGGCAACCACGCGGCTGCCCCGACACGTTCCGCACAAACGAACGCCACGCCGACGCGTCGCTTCCGCGTTCGCGTATCGTCACGCGCGCACGTCCAATCCCCATGCGTCAGGGTCAGCCGCACCCGACGCCGCACGCATGTTCTCATGCCCCCCGACACGTTCCACGCGGCCCGGCACACCCGGCGCCGCGCCGACCGGCCGCGCCCCGACAGATGCGTTCGCCTCGCGCCGCGCCGTATCCCCCTCCCGCAACACATCACCATCCCGCAACACATCGCCGTCCCCAAGTGCATCGCCGCGCGAGCCGCCACCGCTGCCATCCGGACCCGCACCGCCACCACCCGACTCATCGCCCATCGATCCACCGTCACCGGCCGACTCGTCGCCCCGCGACCCGCCGTCACGGTCCGCGTGCCCGGCCTCTTGTGACACCGGCGCATCACCCAACGCCGGCCTCGCATCCGACGCCACGACCACGGTGAAATGCTCGACGCGAATCCCATGTCGGCCCAGGCCCGCGCGCAAGTCCGCGATCCGCTCGTACAGCACATCCCTCGCAGCCGCGGACTCCGTGTGGACCTGAATCCGCAGCGCCGATCGGCCGCGCATCTCCACGTCCACGGACATGTGGCCGAGTCCCGGCGGCCGGAGCTCGATCCGCGCCGATGACCGCTTCGGTCCACCCTGAACGCGCAGCGTGTGCACCAACCGCTCAAACTGGGAGCTTCGCGCGACGTCCGCGTCACGCGTCGACCCGCCGCCACCGTCGCCGCGAGATTGTGCCCGCGTACCGCGCGACGCCCCGTCGCCGCCTGCGTGCCGCGCCGCCGCGCCGTCTCCACCAGCCGCCGGTGATGGGGCACGCGCCGCATCACCGCCGCCACCGCGTGGCCCACTGAGCATCTCCGCAACGTGTCGGGCGACCGCATCGCCCGAGCCGCGCGACCCCGTTGCCGCACCAACGGCAGTGACGCCGCCGGCCGAACCCACCCCACCGGAACCCGATCCGCCGGAGCCGGACACGCCGGGCGCCGCGCCCGTGCCGCTCAACGACCCGAACCCGGTTGCACCGGCCGCGGCATCGTGTGCGCCGCCGGCGCGCCCCGCCGGATCCATGCTGCGGCGTCCCGCGCCGGCCGGACCGCCGCCCCGGCTGGACCGGTCCCGTGACCCTGCCGACGGCGGCATACGCCCGAACCGGTCGCCGCGGACCGGCTCCGAATCTCCACGCCCCGGCGCCCGCGACGCGTCGCCTCGGACATCCCGGCTTCCGCGCGGTGGGCCATCCCCGCGTTCGGGTGTTCCCTCCGCGTCGCGCCGCCTGGCCTGAACACTGGTGCGATCGAGTCGGGTCGCGTCTGCGCCGGGTTCACCGTCCCGCCCCGCGAGGTCCTCCGCGCGAGCCGCCCGCCCCGGCCCATGTGCATGGTGGATACGGGCGTCGAACATCTCCGTCGCACGCGCCACGTCGGTGCGCGCCGACCGATAACCCGGCATCGACTGTGCGGCCGCGAGAATCTGCAAGAACACGCCGGATGTCGTATCGCTCTGCGCGCGCCGTGCGGTGTCGGTGTCCGGACGACCTCCAGACGACGTCCGATGTCCCGGTGACGTATACGTGGCACTCACCATGATTCAGCGTGATGCCTCGTCGTTGAGCGCCAGCGACTTGTCCGGCGCCACCTTCGCAACGCGACGCAGGATGTCCTGCATCTTGACGAGCTGTACGCCCGTCTTGGCCGCCTCGATAATCTTCTTGCCCTTCCGCTCGTCCATTTGAAGCAGGAACGTCGCGGCGTCGTCCGGATCCGGTATCGCAAGCAGATGCTTCACGGCCACCTTCGGCTTGAGTGATTCGATATACGCCAACTGCTTCTTGAAGCCCTCGTGGCGACCGACCTTCTCTGTTTCCGCCTGCCGCGTGGCATTTTCCGCCACCTCGCGTCGAAACGCGTCGCGCTTCGTCGAGAGCCGGAGCATCAGGCGGTTGATCGTCGCGAGCCGCTGATCCAACTCGACCTTGACGCGGTCGCCCTCACGCCGCACGATCTCTCGTTCCGTCTCCGACTCGACCGGCGGCCGCGCCTCGGGCTCGACAATCGTGCTCGCGAGCTGATCCGGATCTTGATCGTCCGGTGCTTCATCCTCACCACGAACGACCTTGGCAATGCGCTGCACCTTCGCGCGATCGAGCCGGCCGGTCCCGACCAGAAACACCCCCACCCCGACCAGCGCCGCCATATGCAGCAGCGCAAACAGCGCGACGAGATCATACCCACGCCGCAACACGGAACCGCCGGCCATCATGTCGTCTCCATGCCAACCGCGCAGCGACCGGCCGCCGCCGCCCGCCGCCGATACATCTGCAGCGACGCCTCATCGAGTGCGGTCTGCTCCTCGCGACGCACGGCCGCCTGATGTCGCGCCCAGCGCCGCGCGCGAAGCTTTTCGATCACCTTCACGCGCTTCGTCGCATCGGCGAGCTTGCCGCGCTCGACCGTGATGCGTTGTTTCCGTTGGGCCAGCTCGTGTTCGGCTTCCAGGATCTCGCGATGAAGCCGGCCCTTGTACCACTCGTGACTCCGCAATACGGCGACGTCCAGGCGCCGGGTATCTCGTGCGTCACGGGTCACCGTCACATGACCACGAAGCTCGTCGCCCATGCGTTGAATCCGCCGCTCGATGCGACCGGCTTCGCGAACGTGCTCGGCCAGCACACCGCGCTGATGATCGAGCGCCTGTCTTCGCAGCCGCTCCACCGTCGCAAGCCGGAATCGGAATCGACCCGCCACACGCCGTCTCCTACGAGCCCGGCCGCGCCGCGCCGCCGCGCCGCTCGTTCGACAACCGCTGCCGCAACGACTCAATCTCGCCCGCAAGCCGCATCAACCCGGCGCGCGTGTCGTCGGGGTCGGACCGCTCCTGCATGCCCTGCTGCAGGAAGCCGTCGATCGCGGGCTTCATCCGCACGGCCACGTCATATTCCACGTTCGTGCCGGCCGCGTACGCACCGACGTTCACGAGGTCTTCGATGTCGTTCCACACCGCCAGTACGCGGCGGACTGTTCGCGCGGCCGCGATGTGCTCGTCGTCCACCACATCGGTCATCACGCGGCTGATGCTCTCGAGCACCGACACGGCCGGGTAGTGGCCCCGGTTGGCCAGATCACGTGCAAGCCACACATGCCCGTCGAGCGTGCCGCGCATCGCGTCCGAAACCGGCTCGGTGATGTCGTCGCCCTCGACGAGCACGGTATACAAGCCGGTAATGCTGCCGGCCTCGGTCCGGCCGCTCCGCTCGATCAGTTGCGGCAGGAGCGAAAACACGCTCGGCGGATACCCCTTGGTCGTCGGCGGCTCGCCGGCCGAAACGCCGATCTGCCGCTGCGCCATCGCCATACGCGTCGTCGAATCCATGAGCAGCAGCACGTTCTTGCCGAGGTCGCGAAAGTACTCCGCCACCGCCGCCGCCACGAAGCACGCGCGGACACGCAGCACCGGCGACTCATCCGACGTGCTCACCACCATGACCGTACGCGCCAGCCCCTGCTCGCCCAGGTCCTTACGCAAAAAGTCCCCCACCTCGCGCCCACGTTCGCCCACGAGTGCCACCACCGCGACATCCGCGGCCGTATACCGCGTGATCATGCCCAACAATACGCTCTTGCCGACACCCGTCCCGGCGAAGATGCCCAACCGCTGACCGGCGCCGAGTGTGTGCATCGCGTCGATCGAGCGCAC
>JBHHVO010000072.1:0-11682 GCA_046754365.1 Phycisphaerae bacterium
CGACGGATACCTCTACGGCTTTGACGGCTCCGGCAAGGGCAATACCGCCCTCGTTTGCGTCGAACTCGCGACGGGACGGCAGGTCTGGCGCATGCACCCGGAATGGGAAGAGACGATCCAGCAAAACGGCAAACCGCGCACCGTAACACTCGGCGTGTTCCGCGGCTCGCTGCTCCGCGTCGACGAACACTTCCTCTGCCTCGGTGAGATGGGCCACCTGCTCTGGGTCGATCTCACACCAGACGGCTATAAGGAATTGAAACGCACGCGCCTTTTCCTCGCCGACGAAACCTGGGCGCTCCCCGTACTCAGCCGCGGCCTGCTCTACGTCTGCCAACACACGCGCGACAGCCTGACCGGCCAAGGTCCGAGACTCCTGTGCTACGACCTCCGCGGCGAAAAGTGACCCTGACCCCGTCGCAAGAAAGCCGCCGCACGGCGGACGCGGGATACCGATTAGGACTCGCAAGCGAAAAAGTTTCGTCGGGCCCGCTGTGCGGGCCGTCCGGTTCATCGTGTCGGCCCACGATGGTCCGCAGAGCGGACCCTACTTGGCTCGTAAGCAAACAGGGTTTGACGCTGATCGAGCCGCGGTGTCCGCCGCGCATAGGGAAACATTCTTGAGTCCAGCGTAACGCGGTTCGACGCACACGTCTGCATTGGTTGGGTTGCGAAGCACGTTTCCCCTGCCGCCCGTCAATAGCCGGCGGCCTGACCGTCCTTGCGGGATTCCGATGCGCCGATGTAGACGTCGCGGTCGGCGTCGTACATGATCGCCTGGTAGCCGCCGAAGCCGCCGCTGTTGAAACGGATGCGGTGACCGCGATGGGACAGTTCGCGCTGGGCCTCCATCGACACACGTGTTTCGAGCGCGACCCAACCGCCGTCGTCCATGTGTTCGCCGGTCGGCTCGGACGAGCCGTAGTGGTGGAACCGCGCGGCGTCGCCGGCTTCCTGAAGGTTCATGCCGAAGTCGATGATGTTGCAGAGGATCTGCACGTGGCCCTGCGGCTGCATGTCCCCGCCCATGACACCGAAGCTGAGCCACGGCTTGCCGTCCTTGGTCACAAACGCCGGGATGATCGTGTGGAACGGCCGCTTGTGCGGCTCGTAGACGTTCGGGTGGCCCTCTTCCAACGAGAAAAGCTGGCCGCGGTCTTGAAACACAAAGCCGAGCCCGTCCGGCACGAGCCCCGAACCGAAGCCGCGGTAGTTGCTTTGAATGAGTGAGATCATGTTGCGGTCCTTGTCGGCCACGGTGAGGTAGACGGTGTCGCCGTGGGTGAGCTTGGGATCACCCGGATCGAGGTGTCTCGCCGCCCGCCGGGGATCGAGCAGGGTCCGGCGCTTGGCCGCGTACGCCTTGGAGATCAGGTCGGCGACGGGCACGTCCGCCATGGCCATATCCGCATAAAACCGCGCACGGTCTTCGTACACGATCTTCTTGGCCTCGATGAGGTGGTGCAAGTAGTCGGCCGAGTTGTGGCCCATCGCGGTAAGGTCGAAGCCTTCGAGGATGTTGAGCATCTGGAGCGCGGCGATGCCCTGACCATTGGGTGGCAGCTCCCACACGTCGTAGCCGCGGTAGTTCGTCGAGACGGGTTCGACCCATGTGGACGTGTGATCGGCGAAGTCCCTGGCACGCAAGAAACACCCGACCCGTTCACAATACGCCACCATCGTCGACGTGAGCGTGCCGCGGTAGAACGCGTCTCGACCGCCGTCGGCGATCGCGCGGTACGTGCGGGCCAGGTCGGGATTGCGGAACATGTCGCCCTTCTCGGGCGCGCGGCCGCCGGGTGTGAACGTTGCGGCGAAGTTCGGGTAGCGGCTGAGGAAGCGTCCCCCGCGCCCCCAGTAGTACGCGATCAACTCCGAGAGCGGAAAGCCGTGCTCGGCGTAGTCGATCGCCGGCTGGAGGATTTCGGTCATGGGGAGCTTGCCGAATCGATCGTGCAACTCGAACCACCCGTCCACGCAGCCCGGTACGGACACGGGTAGGGGACCGAATGCGGGGATGGACGTCATGCCCTTGTCGGCGAAGTACCGGCGCGTCAAGCCGTACGGGCTGCGCCCGCTCGCGTTGAGCCCGTGCAGCCTGCCCGTCTTGGCGTCCCAAACGATCGCGAAAAGGTCACCCCCGATCCCGCCGCCGGTCGGCTCCATGAGCCCGAGCGCCGCGTTGGCGGCGATGGCCGCGTCGACCGCCGAGCCGCCGCGCCGAAGAATGTCGATCGCCACCTGCGTCGCCAACGGTTGACTCGTGCAGGCCATGCCGTGCGGCGCAATCACCTCCGACCGCGTCGCGAACCCCCTACCCGTCAACCGATCGCCGCCGCCGGCGAGGACGTGCGCGGGGCCGGCGAGAACCAGCACCATCACGACGAGTGTTGCGATTTGCATATGATCGACTCCATGTTCTCGGGTGCGCTCATGCCCCGACCGTGACACGAGTCTCCGCCCGAGCGGTTGCATGATAACCGGACGCGCGGTTCTCCGGTAGTGCACGGCGGTACCCCTGATGACGCGCGAGTGCGCGCGATCGGCGTCCACGTAGCAACCGGCTGAACCACGTGTGGCCCGCGTTGGAAGCCGGCGTTCTCCCCGGCAAGATGCCGGTCCCACACGTGAAGCCCGCGTTGTCACCGGCAAGATGTCGGCCCCAAACCGACGCTGCTTGCGCCGGCACGACACGCGCGGCGCCGCACGCTATACTGACGCTACATCTCCACGGAGGGAACGGAGGTAACGTCGATGACCGCAAGCGAGATCATCGGCCTGGCGATCGGTACGGGCTTGCTGGGGGGCGTGGCGGGTGCGGTGCTCGTGGCCGTGCTGACGGCCAAGCGGTCGCGCGCTCGCGACCGGCGCACGCACCGTATGAACGCGTACGCGCGATGGCTGGCCGCCCGGCTCGCGATGAGTCGCGCGTCGGTGTCGTTCGTCGCGGCGTTTCGCACGCTCGCGGTCGAGGACCGTGACGGGCCGTATGCGGCGCTCCGCACGGACGAGGCGCAGCGCGCGCGGGCACGGTGGTTTCGTGCGATGCGCGCGCTCGATGCGGCCGAGGCGAAGCTCATCGTGTGGAGCCGCGACGGCACGATCCGGAAGACGCTAAGCCGGTTTCCCCGCGTATCGGCGCACGCACTCCGTGAAACGGTCAACGGCAACGAAGACGACGCCGACGCGTTCGTCCAGCGGCTCCGCGACGTGGACGGCCTGGCGACCGCGTTCGTGGCCGACGAGACCGCCCGGCTTGACCCCCACGCCCGGCGCGCGGCCCTCGGCCGGCGCGTCTGGTCGAGCGTAGCGCACATCTTCGTCGCCGGCCCGCCGCGCCGAAAGGAAGTGACGGGTGTGGTTCCCCGTGGCGACCCGGAACGCCGGCAACACATATAAGCGAAACGACCGCCCGCCGGACCGGTTTGTCGTCTGGCGTCCATGCCCTACTTGTTCTTGCGACTTGTTCTCCTTCGTGTGCAGGCCGGTGACGCATGTCCTTCCGGACATGGGGAATCCGATCATCCCCGCGCCGTGGAACGTTCTGTCGCACGTGAATCGATGGATGATCCGGCGCGCGACCGGAACCGAGCGGAGAAAGGAGAATCGCTCCGGCCGCGAATGGACCGAACGCTTACGCTCGCGACTCGGTTCATTCCGCTCGATGAAACGAGGAGCGACGCAGCCGCAGCACGTGTTTGAAGCCATGTTGACACCGGCAAGATACCGGCGGAGCATCCACGGTTCGGTTGCTTCAGCACGCGATCGTGGATAAGGGGCTGGTTTCAGCCAGCGTCGTCGCGTTGTCCCGCAGGTCGTTTGATGCGGTGCTACCGCGGTCGGCGCTGGCGGCCTGGTTTCTGGGCGCGCTGGTAGTGGCCGACGACTTGGGCGAGGCGATCGAGTACGTCGCGGCCGTCGGCGGTGGTCTCCAGTCCGATGAACTGCAGGCCGAGCGATACGCGTCCGCCCGACGCCGGCGCCTTGTGCCGCAGGGTCGCCTCGACGATGAGTGCTTCGTCTCCGGGGCGCGGCGTGAACATACATTGAAGCGTCGTATCGAGCTCGAGCGGGTCGGCGTCGGGGACGTTGATGCGGAGCCCACCGGCGGAGACGTCCTCAAGCTCGCCATAGCCGACCTTGCGCGGGGTCGTGTCGTCATCGGCCGTACCTGCGGTGCGCCAGAACCGCACGGCGATGATGTGCCCGCGGGGCGGGGCCGCGCGCTCATACGCCCGCCGCTGGAGTTGCTGCAGCGCCGTCGGCCAGCGCACCGGGACGATGTCGTCGCCGCCCGACTCGGCGTCCTGCACGACGATGCTGCTGAACATGCACTTCTTGTGTCCGACGCGAAACGAGACACCGACGGTCGCACCCGGCTCCGGAACACCGTGCTCGATTGAACCGCCGCCGGTGTGCCGGGCGAAGTGGATGCACCCGGTGGATCGCGCGCCCGAGTGGAAATGCAGTTTGTACGTCCGCCACCCGTCCGGACACCGGTGCGTCAGCACCACGTGCAAACGTTTGCGCACCGCGTCGGCGAGGATGTCGTCGCACAGATGGTCGCTGATCGTGGTCGTAGCGCTCATCGCAACACGCGTCGTGTCATCAGGTTACGGTCTCCAAGCCGGCCGTGAGTTGCGCCTCGAGTTCCGGACGTCTTGCGTTCTTCATGAACTCCATCCCGACCACGACGTGGGCGGTCGTCCCGGCGGGCGTGATGTTGTTGACCTTACCGGTGAGATCGAAGACCTCGTGTTGGCGACCGACGGCGAATGAAACGGCGACGGTGTCGCCGACGGCGATCGGATGCGTGTCCCGCTCGCGAAGTCGACACGCGAGACCATCCGCACTGAGATTCAGCAGCGCGCCCGTACACGTCCACGGGGAACCGCCCGCACGCCCCGTTAGCGTTACCGCCGCGGGCTCGGCGAGTCGCCGGCGCGCGGCGCGGCGTCGATCGATGATCGCCACGCTCGTCGGACGCGGGACGCGGACGTCACACGGCGGACCGCCGGCCACGCGTTCAGCCCGCGGCGCGGTGAACCGGTATTCCCTGGCCTCTACCACCATCGTGATCTCGACGGTCGAGTCGATTGGGGGCATGTCCTGTTCCAGGCGGATGGTCAGCGACTTGTCCGTACCGGCGACGATCGCGCCGCGCACCGGGTCACCGCAACACACACCGTCATCGCAATGACAAAGATTCACGGTCGCACGGCGCGCGACCGCCAGGGCGACGATCCGCGCCGACGCCTCCGGACTCAGCGATCTCGTGGGGCGCGTACTGGGCGGCGTTGTGACGGTCATGGCTTTCTCCGCTGCAAGAGTCTTCGCTGTTGCGCCGCGATGAAACGGCTGATCCGGCGCTGCGCCGCGCGAAGGTTGACGCCGGGACACGGCACAAACGCAAACCCAAGCCGCAGCATGTCGTTGCCGGCCACGAGTCGGCTGTGACGCAGGTTCGCCAACAGCGCAAGCGGCACTGCGTCAGGCGGCAGTTCGAACCCCAACAGCAGCGATCGACTCTGCGGCACCGCCGACAGTGACGCGACCGGGAATACGACGCGCGCACCGCCGACCGACAGGTCCACCAGCCGTCCCGTGGCGCGGAGCGCATCGATGCGGCAAGCGCTCGGGTGCCGCTCGTGCGGTGTGGCGAGCGATACCGACAGTGGCGGCAACCCCGCGACGGACACCCGGTAGTCCGCCCGCCGCTGCGTTTGCGCGACCGCGTCGGGGACCCTCAGGGCCATGCCGCGGACGCGGTGTCGGTCATTGATGTCCACGGGTATGGCGGGCGTCTCGATGGCCGTCTCAAACCCGTACCGCTTCCCGTTGATCGATAGCGACGCGCTGACCTCGCGATGCAAGGGAATCCGACGACTTTCACGTTCGTATTGCGGCGTGTCGGTCAGCAGCTTCCCGTCGGCGAGCTGAAGCAATCGTGTCCTGCACACGGCCGGGTCGCCGTCCGGAAACTCATAACGCAGTTGCAGCGGCGTGTTCCGCTCGCATGCACCGCGAAGCAGTGACACGGCATCCGGCGCATCGATACGTGTCGCGCACAACGGTGGTGGATCCCCGGAACAGCGTCCCGACGGCGCTCATCGCCACGCGACAACGCGCGGGCCGCGGCCCCGTCGTCTGCGCCATCGACGCCGAACACGTCGGGTCCGCGTATGCCGGACCTCGCGCCCCGCACGTCGCCGGCGGCGGTCACGTCACCTACCCCCCCGACCGCGGCCACCGGGTGTGCGACCGGCGATCGCGACGTCGGCGCGCACTAGTTGTTCACGCGGCTATGGTGAGTGTCGGACCCGTCGACTGCGGACTTAACCTCCCCGGCCAGGCTCCCATAATGTGCCCCACCCCATCGCGCCGGAAAGGGTGTGTCCGGGTCCGGTTTCCGGCCGGGTTTGTACGAACCGGTCAGCGTCACGATCAACCCGGGAAGCGACGCCGCGAACACGACGATGCGAATGAGCAGCGCCACACATACGATCTGAGACACGGTGCCGAACGGCGCGAGGAAGTAGCGGTACGTCAGCTCAACCGTACCGAGACCCTGCGGCGGGCCGGGCAGCGCCTGCACCACCGCGCCGGCGAGGAAGTACGCATAGTACGCCATGAGGGTTTCCGCCCGAACGTCCATCCCCATCGCCGCCGCCACGACGATGTAGCCCGTGACCGACACGGCCTGGAGGCACAACGTAATCAACACCGACGCGACAAGGATCGCCTTGTGCGCAAGCAGCGTACGCCCGGTGCGGTCGATGCGTTCGAGTTGATCCCGCATCGGAAGCCGCAACGCGAGCGCGTCCGGCACGACGAGCCGGCGCAACCATTGTGAGAGATACACGGTCAAAACGACCGCCCCAGCGGCTAGACAGCCGATGACAAACAGACGCAGCTCCGCGAGGCGCGAGCCGGACGGACTCAGCGCCGTGAGCAACCCCACCACGACCACGAGCGTGACCAGGCCGATGAGACGATCGAGCAGTACCGTCGTCATCGCCTCCGTCTTGTGGCCCGTGTGCATCGATACGAAGTACGCCTTGAACACGTCGCCGGCGTTCGACCCGAGCGGCGTCGCGAAATTCAGGAAATTCCCGGCGAATGAGAGCTTCACGCCCTGCCACAGCGTGATCTTGATGTCCTGCACGGCAAGCAGCCACTTGAGCCGCTGCGCGAGAAAGAGCGGCACGATCAGCATGATGAGCACGCCGACGGCCAACAGGTCTTTCCGCCCGCTGCGCCAAGCGGTCAGCAGACCGTACGTGAGCTCGGCGGTGCCGTCGTCGCGTCTCGCCACGTCGGACGGCGCGATCGTCTCCACCGTACCGCCGACCAGGCGGATCTCGATGCGGTCCGCGTGTTCCGTGATCGTTCCGACCAGCTCGCGGCCCCCAGGGGACAATACGACGTGATCGCGCAACGTCACGCCCCGCCCCACAAGCCAGAGCGCGCCGACGCAGATCAGAATCCGCAGCGCATTGACGATCCATTTCCTCGTACGACGCGACATGTATGCGTTCCATGGCACAAACAAGAAAAACGCGACACCTCGTGCCGTGTCGTCAGGGTCCGGTGCGAAGCGTCTCCGCCACGGCGGCGCGCCAGCCCGCCTCCAGCGCGGCCGGCGTCAAACCGTCGTAGTTATCGGCCAGCGCACCGGCGATCGTGGAACCTTCCTTGAGCCCGGCCACGAACCCGCTGAACCGATCCCGGCCAAGCGACTCCAGATATGCGACCAAACTGTGCGCGAGCGCGTACTGATGCACCGCGATCGGTCCGGGATTCACCAGAAGGTCGCCGATCGACCAGCCGTAGCGGGCGTATTGCCTCGCGAGCAGCGCGGCGTTCTCACCCGTCGGGCAGCGGTCCCCGAGCACGCGCTCCGCCACTAGCTCCGCCAGCCCCTCGTTGACCCAATGGGGAATCAGGCGACCACCGTGGACGCGGTGAATGAACGCATGGCTGCCTTCGTGCACGAGCGTGCACGCGAACGCGTTAAGGTCGGCATCGCATCGTCCCCGCCGGAACAACACGACGTGGACGTGCCCCGTGGCCTGGATCGATCGCGTATACCCGACCGCCTCGGTCGCATCGAAGCCGTCGAACCGCGCCGCAAATCGTCGGAACCGGGCCTTGTCCCGCCAGCAAAACACCGGACACTTCGCCAGGAACACATCGCGCGATCTGTCGATGCCGAACACGTCACACAACGCCCCGTACATCGCCTCGCACCAACGCGCCAGTTGGGCACGCCCCCGCGCATCCCAATCCGTCCAGATGAGGAAGTGCTCGCTCTCCACGAGTACGACGCCCCGGCCGAACGCCTCGCGCACGGCATCGCCGAACGAAAGGTACACGCCGCGCACACGTGCTCGCAGCCCCGCCGACGGCGCCCCACCGCCTACGTCCTGCGCGGCCTCGAGTATGCCGGCGTCGACGCGTTCGGCCAACGTCGGCGCCTGTCGCGGCCCGGCCCCGTTGCGCACACCGTCACCACCGCGGTCACCGTCACCGCGCCCACGATGGTCGGGACCACTGTCGCCACCGCGCCCCGGCGCTGCGCGCGACCTGCCCGAACCGTCGAAGGGAACGCCGCCGGCGTCACGCGGATCGGCGCGGCGCAGCGCTTTCAGCGCGTCGTCCGCAGCCGCGGCGTACTGCGGGTCGAGGCGCGCCGCGATCGCGAACTGCTGCCGCGCCGTCATCGTGCGCCCGCGCTGCAGCGCAAACCTGCCGAGTTGAAAGTGGTCGGCGGCCGTAAGGTCCGCGACGCCGCCGCGTTCCAGCACGAGCAAATCGCGCCTCGCGCGAAACGCGGATCCCGCCTCGATCTCGCTCCACGCGAATACGTACGGCGTCACGCCCCGCGCCACGACGATCCCGTGCTCCGTGTGGTCCACGACCAGCCCGCGCACCGCGCCACCCGTCAGGAGCTTAAGCTCAACCGCAATCGTTTCCTCCGTCTGACCGGCCCACAACGGGCCATCGGCGGCGGCGGCGGCGACACACGTCAGCACAGACGCGGCCATAACACGCCAGCGCGCCGCGACTGGGGCCGGGCGCGCGCGCACATATGCCGGCCGCCGCAGTCCCCGAACCATGCCACGTTGACGCGTTCGTGCGCCGCATGCCGGCAAGCCGTGGAACCCCGCGATCGCGCCCCGTTCACTGCTCGCCCGGTCCGCAGCGCGCGCGCGGCGCCCGGCGCTACCCACGGTCGCATCCCTCGTCGTCACCGGCACCGCCCACGTCGCCGTCGATGATGGTGAGGGCCCGGTATTGTCCGCGCAGTTGCACGAGCTGAGCGCGGTCGATGCGCACATCCAGTTCCACACCGTCGCTGAGGTAGCGGCGATCGCGGATGTCGCCGCGGCGGCCGAGCTCGGAGAGCAGACGCCCGGCCGCATGGGGTACGCGTAGCGTCACGTCCACCGTGCGGCCACGCATCATGCCCTCCACCGTCCGCACAAGCGCGTCAAGCCCGGCGCCGGTCTTGGCTGAAATGCGTAGTATCGGCATGGCGCCGGAATCGCCGTCGCGCGATCGACCGTCATGCGACGGTGCCGGCGGATCTGATCCCCGGGGCCGCTCGGACACCGCGCCCACACGCAGCGCGACCATTTCGGCCACGGTCGGATCCTTGGCCACGTCGACCTTGTTGAGCAACGTGATGCGCGGCCGACCGCCACACCCGAGATCATCCAACACCTCGTCGACCGACTCGACCTGTTGGAGCGCCGTCGGAGACGACACATCCACCACATGCAGCAGCAGATCGGCGTGAATCGCCTCCTCCAACGTCGCCCGGAACGACGCGATCAGCCCATGCGGCAGGTCGCGCACGAACCCGACCGTGTCGCTCAGCAGCGCGTGCCGCCCGTGGCCGAAGTCCCAGCGGACGGTCTTCGTGTCGAGCGTGGCGAACAAGAGGTCCGCCGCGAACCGATCGGCTGACGTGAGCCGGTTCATGAGCGTGCTCTTGCCGGAGTTCGTGTAGCCCACGAGCGAAACCGTGAACTCATCCGCGCGGGACCGGACCTCGTGCCGTTTGCGCCCATGGATCTCGGCGATCTGCCGCCGCAGCGCGCCGAGGCGATGCTTGACGATGCGCCGGTCGATCTCGATCTGCCGTTCGCCCGGGCCGCGCGTCCCGACGCCGCCCACGGCGCCGGCGGAAGTCCCCCCGCCTGCGCCCGCGATACGTTCGAGATGCGTCCACATGCCGCGCAGCCGTGGCGCGGTGTACTCCAACTGCGCGAGCTCGACCTGGAGTTGCGCCTCACGCGTCTTCGCCCGCCGCGCGAAAATGTCGAGGATGAGCTCGCTCCGATCGATGACCTTCCGGCGGATCGTCTTTTCCAGATTGCGGATCTGCCGCGGCGTCAAGTCATTGTCAAAGATGACGACGTTGGCGCCGGCGGCGTCCACGCGCGCGGCGAGTTCTTCAACCTTCCCCTTCCCGAGCGCGCCCGCCGTGCTCAGCCTCATCCGCTTCTGCACCAGCGCGTCAACGACCTCGACGTCCGCCGACTCGGTCAGCGCGGCCAACTCAGCCAGGGGATCCCGCAGGTCCGCCTTCGTGTCCGGGACCAGGACCGCCACGAGCACCGCGCGCTCGTTTCCGTCATCACCGGGGCCGCCCGCGCCATGCCGCGGACCGGTGTCGGCAAACGATGAACCGGGTTGTTTGCGCAAGGTTGAGCGGATCGGGTGTTGCATGCGAGACCGCTTCATTCTAGCGGCCCGGCGACGCCCGCGTCAACGCGCGCCCGCGCCTACGCCGTGTCGGCCGGGAAGCGCGGTGGTTCGCCCCGCAGGACGCGCAGCACATCGTCCACGACGTCATTCATACCAGCCAGCGCCGTGGCCGTCCGAGCGCCGATGTGGGGTGTCAAGAGCACATGCGGCGCGGAAACGAGCGGATGACCGTCCGGAAGCGGCTCCGGTTCCACGACGTCCAGCGCCGCGCCCGCCAGCGCACCGGCCCGCAACGCCTCGGCGACCGCGTCACCGTCTACGACACCGCCGCGGGCGGTATTGATGAGGATGGCCGAGCGCTTGAACCCACGAAGCGCCGCGGCGTCAATCATGCGGCGCGTGCTCGGCGTCAGCGGTACGTGCAGTGAAACGACGTCCGCGCGCGCGTACAGCGCACGCTTCTCGAGCGCCACCGCGTCAAAATCCAGCCGCCCGGGGGGCACAATATCGTTATACACCACGCGCATGGAAAAACCCCGTCGGCATCGCCGCGCGACCGCCCGCCCGATCCGGCCGAGACCGACAATGCCGAGCGTCAGGTCGCGCAGTTCCGACGCGGGCGGTCCGGCACGGGCATCGTGAAACCGACCCGCGCGCACGGCCCGGTCGCCGCCGACAATGTCACGGATCACCGCGATCATGAGCCCGACCGTCAGGTCCGCGACGGCCTCGGTCGCTGCCTCCGGCGTGTGTACCACCACGATCCCGCGCCGGCTCGCGGCGGCCAGGTCGATGTTGTCGAGCCCGGCCCCGCCACGACCGATAACCTTGAGCCGCGTCGCACCGGACAGCACATCCGCGTCGACGACCGCGCTTGTACGAACGAGCAGCGCGTCACACTCGCGAAGCGCGCCGCACCAAGCCGACCGGTCCGACGCGTCCACCACGGTCGTCCGCGCCACGGCC
>JBHHVO010000073.1:0-11640 GCA_046754365.1 Phycisphaerae bacterium
TCCTTACGGGCGCGGTTCGGTTCGGTGCAAAAACCCGCAAAACCACGTGTGACCACGCACTAGCCGATCGCGCGCTGCGCCGCGATGCCCGTCCGGAACACCTCGTACTTCACCTCGACCCACGACGCCTCCGGGTCGTCGGACGCGCCCGACGACACGACGCGACACGGCAGTTCGTCCATATGACGCGGCGCCGGCCCGCTAAGCCGCCGACCGGCCGCGTCGAATTCGCTCGCGTGGCACGGGCATGCGAAAACGGTCCGCTCCGCGCGATACTCGACCGCGCAACCGAGATGCGGGCAGATCACCTGCAAACACCGCACCGTCGGCTCGCCGCCGCTCCCCTCGCCCAAGAGCAGGAACACCTGGCCGATCGGGCCGGGGGGATACCGCGTGTACGCGTCTTGCCGGTCGGCCACAACCGTAACGCGCAGCGGATGGTCCCGGCTCAGCGCCGAAAGCGGCGCCACCCGGATGAACCCGGACCGGCGCCCCGATCGAAACACCGGGTCGATCAGATACCGGACCGCCGGCACCGCGACGACGAGCGCGATGAGACCATTGACCGCCACGACCGCCCGTTTGATGAAGGATCGCCGCTCCATGTCGCCGCCGCCTACGCCGATGTTCGCCTCGGCGGTGTTTCCGCCCCCGTGGGCGCCGCCACCGCCTACGTCGTGGTCGCCGTTCACGTCGTCATCACAGTCCTTGCCGCGCGCATCCGTCATCCGCCCGCGAACGCGGCATCCTGGGACCCGTAAGCATCCGTCCGAAAAACCCCTCCGTCACGGTCCGGGTTCGGAAAGACCGCATAGGGCGTCGGTCTTGGGACGCACGCCAGTGCTTTGTGACACTTCGTGCGATGGGTGGCATCGGCAAGCCGTGGCCTGCCCATGCCTCCACGAGTACGAGGCGCCCCGGCAGATGAGTTTGCCGATGCGGCCCATCGCGTCAAGTGGAGCGGTAGGCGTCAACCCGGCGCCGTCGCTGTCCAACGCCGGTGTTGGACCCTCGATCTGACCCCCGTGCGCGAGCGCTGGGTAGTCGGCAGGCGCAGGGTGGTCGCTTGGCGCCGGAATACACCCGTCGCTCGCGCCCCCGGGGCAAGGTTCGCGAACCTGCCTACAACGCCTACGGGTTCCCCGGGTCTCGCGTCGCCGCACGGGGCTTGGATGGCGGACGGCCGTACGGTACACTGGGGCAAACCGGCGCCGTGCCGTCGGACACCGGACGGAATGAGAGGCACGTCATGTCGCTTTACTGCACGGATTATCGAACGATGGTCGGTTCTCGACCGAGGCGCCACGAGCGAACCTCGGGCGGTCAGGAAATGACGGTCGACCATCGCGCGACGGTGACTGGTTATCGGAATCGGATTGCCCGCGGCATGGTGGTGGCCGGGTTGGTCGGGTTGCTCTCGCCGCCGGTGTTGCAGGCGGCGGTGCCCGAATCGTTTGTCCGCATGGACACACTCACGCTGACCGCTGGACACGCCACGCCGCTCGCGCTCAACCTGCCGAGCGGGGAGACGTGGGCACAGGCGAACGTCGCGCAACTCGTGCTGCGCACCTACGGCCGGCAGGAGCGGCTCACGATCCCGCCCGCGACCGTGGCCCCGGCCCCCGCGCTCACCGTACCGCACCCGGGTCCGGCGATGCTGATCCTGTCCGCCGGGCCGGGGCACGAACGCGGCAAGAGTGACGCGTGGCAACGGACGCCGTACTGTGCGAAGTTCTACTTGCGCGTGGTACCTGATCCCGACGCGCCACAGGCGGCGCAGGTGCCCGCCCCCGACCCCGGCGAGACGGGCAAGGTCGGTCAGAAGATTGAGATCGTGCCCGGCATGGCGCCGACGACGCTTCGGGTCGGCGACCACTTGGCCGTCCGCGTGTACTTCGACAACGCGAGTCAGACCGGTGCCCGTGTGACCGCATACCGGCCGGACGGGTCCACCGACGTGCAGACGACACGGTCGAAGGGCTTTGCGGTCTTCCGCATCACGCACGCCGGGCGCTGGCTCATTCGCTATCGGAATGTGGCCGGCGACACGACCTACACGGCCGACCTGGTGTTTCAGGTACCCGGCGCCGCCGAGCACCACGCAGACGGCAACCTGCGCGCGGGCAGCCGGACGAACACGAGCGACAAGACCAACTCACGCGACAAGACGAACGCGGGCAGCGGGACGAACCCAGGCGGCGTGTCGAGCCCGGGCGGCCGGTCGGTCCCTGGCGACGGGCCAGGCAGCCGGCTCAAGTCTGAAGGGGAAGGCCGATGAACCGTATCATTAGTTGCCGGCCGGCCGGTGCGTTCATCCGGGCGGCTGCGCTGGCCGCCGCGCTATCGCTCACCAACGCGCTCGGTGCGCAATGGACCGAAATGGGTCCCGCGCCGATAGTCACCGGGCCGTGGACGGGTCGCGTCTCGGCCATCGTCACGAGTCCGACCGACCAGGCGCGGTGGTTTGCCGCTGGGGGCAGCGGGGGCGTCTGGCGTACCGTCGACGCGGGGGCATCGTGGCAGCCGCTCACGGACGGTTTGCCGATCAACTCGATCGGTGCGTTGGCGATGGATCCCACCGACGAGAACATCGTTTACGCCGGGTCCGGCGAGGCGAACTTTGCGAACCACTGCTTCTACGGCACCGGCCTCTACAAGACCCTGAACGGTGGCGACGACTGGGTCGTGCTCGCGACCGACACGTTCGCCGGGCGGACGTTCTCGCGGATCGTCGTGTCCCACGCCGACCCCAGCACGCTATACGCGGCGATCATGCACGCGGGCGGGTTCCAACCCACACGCAACGCCGCCAAGGGGCATCCGCTCGCCGACGGACCGGTCGGCGTGTTCCGGTCGGGCGACGGCGGGCAGACGTGGACACAGCTCACGAACGGGCTCCCGGCGCGGCCGGCGTCCGATGTGTGGATGGACCCGAGCAACGCGTCCGTGCTGTACGCGGCCATCGGGGACATTTTCGGCCTACCGGAAAACGGCGTGTACAAATCCACGGACGGCGGTGACACATGGACGAAGCTCGGCGGCGGGCTGCCGACGGGCGTTGTCGGGCGGATCAGCCTGGCAATCGCCCCGACCATGCCGCAGCGGTTGGTGGCCGTCGTGACGAACCCGAGCGACGCGTTCGGCGGCGGTGCGACGCTCAACAATGTTTTTCGCAGTGACGACGGCGGCGCCGGCTGGGTGCCCACCAACCCGGGCGGGACGCTGCAGGCCACGTTCGGCTGGTACGTGAATACGGCGGTTTTCGACCCGTTCAACGCGAACGTCATACTCGTCGGCGGCGTCGAGCTCATCCGGAGCACGAACGCCGGGGCGACGTGGACGAATGTTACGCCGGGGCACGTGGACATCCACGCGCTGACGTATGAACAGCACCTGCGGCTACTTTGCGGTACCGACGGTGGCGTGTATCGCAGCGGTAACAACGGCACGACGTGGGACGTCAAGAACGGCAACCTGGGCGTCATCCAGTTCTACCCCGGGATCTCATTGCACCCCACAAACGACGTGTTCGTGCTCGGCGGGTTGCAGGACAACGGCACGAACCGACGCGACACCGACGGCTTGCTGTGGTCCCAGCGACTCGGCGGCGACGGCGGATTCACGGCGCTGCACCCACAAACCCCGAACACGATGTTCGCCGAGTTTCAGGGCACCGGGAACCTGTTTCGCTCGACGAACGGCGGTAACTCGTTCCTGTCGCTCAGCAACGGCATCAACATTGGCGACCGCAACGCGTTCCTCCCGCCGATGCAGTACTTTCCGAATCTCGCCGACGGCATCCTGTATGGAACGCATCGCATCTACCGGCGAAACAACGACGTCAATGCGTGGGTGCCGATCAGCGGCGACCTGACGAGCGGGCCGCCGTTTGCGATCCGCACGATCGCCATCGCCCCGTCGAACGGCATGGTCGCGTATGCCGCCACCAACGACGGCCGCGTGCTCGCCTCGACGACCGGCGGGACAAGCTGGGACCTCAAGCTCGACGGCATCCCCGGCTGGCCGCGTTGCACGCGCGAACTCGCCGTCGATCCGCTGAACGACGCCGTCGTCTACCTCGCCGTGTCTCAATTCGGCGTGGACCAGGTCCGCCGGAGCACCGACCGCGGCGACACATGGACGGCGATCGACGGCAACCTGCCGGACGTACCGGCCAACTGCATCGCGGTGCAACACACCGCCACGGACCGCGCGGTGTTTCTCGGTACCGACCGCGGCGTGTGGGCGACGCTCAACGATGGGGCACACTGGTTCGAGGTCGGGCAGCTACCGCATTCACCTGTCATGGACATTGTGGTGGATGCGCCCCGCAACCGCCTCGTCGCCGCGACCATGGGTCGGGGCACCTGGCAAGCCCCCATCCCGATCGCGGCCGACGCCGATGATGACGGCGACGTCGATCTCGGTGACTTCGCGGTGCTCCAGACGTGTTTCAGCGGTAGCATCGGTGGGCCGGGCTTTGTGCCACCGCCGCAGACATGTCTCGACGTCTTCGACCGTGACGGCGACAGTGACGTCGATCTGCCGGACGCGGCCGACTTCGTCGCGCGGATGTTCGGCCCGGCGTAGTGCCAGCCGACGAGCAACGGATTATGTAGGGGATTGAACCTGCTGAGATCGTATCGCCAGCGCCCCCATGTACGGTTGGGGTCCGCTGATGCCTTGTCACGGATGAAGTGATGGGCTCGAGACGAACCGAGCCGCGAGACCGGTTCTTTCGCGGCAAGCGTGACTTCCCTCCATTCGCTCCCGGCGCGGAGGAACCGTCAATCGATACGTGACAAAGTACTGGCGGCCCGCGCGTCACGCTAGCGGGTGGATGACGAGCCCCGTGGCGAGCTTCGGGAAGAAGTATGTGCTTTTCTGGGGCATGAGTTCGCCGGCCTCGCTCACCGCGCGGAGTTGGGCCATCGGCGTCGCATTCACGAGCAACGCGACACCGTTCAGGTCTCGCGCCGCGAGCCGGGCGTCGTCCGCCGATTTGAGGTAGTGGACGGCCGGCGCCTCCGGAGACCGGTTGCGAAGCAACTCGTCGATGAGGTAGCGGTGCAGGTACGCATAGTCCAGGTCGTACCACGCCGCGCACCGGCCCGGTTCCAGGTCCGAAAGAACGGACCGGTTGGTAAACACGAGCGCGGCGCGCCGCTCCGTGCGGCCGTCGTAGAGCACGATATCGGCGGCGTCGGTCGTCGGTGCGGGGCTCGTGCCCGGCGCCCACGCGTCACACAGCGCGGCGATGTCGACGTCGGCCAACGCCCGGTGATACGGCAGGATGAGACAGCCCGGGTCATCCATGCTCGCGAGTACGAACATGACGTGGTTCGCCGGGTGGTCGTCCGGAAGAGCACCGCCGGCGCGTTCGCGGAGCCAGTCGCGGTACATCACGGCCGTGCCGTATCGGTGATGCCCGTCGGCGATGAAAATGCGTTTCTCGGCCATGGCCGTCGAAACGGCGTCGATCACCGCGCGGTCCGTAACAATCCACATGCGGTTCTCGACGCCGTCCATGGTGGCGGTGACATCGGGGGGGCGATCGG
The DNA here is from genome assembly GCA_046754365.1 of Phycisphaerae bacterium. GTDB lineage: Bacteria > Planctomycetota > Phycisphaerae > UBA1845 > UBA1845 > JBHHVO01. The sequence goes on from JBHHVO010000073.1 coordinate 5,559, forward strand.
TGATGTCGCCAAACGCCGATCCGATCCGGTCGTGTGGATCGGTGTAGAGCCCGAAGATCGGGGAGAGCTGGCACCGTGTGGCCTTCATGAGGGCGAGGCGGTCCGCCTTCGGGCCGCTGAAGGTTTGCTCGTGCGGTAGGATGGCGCCACTGGACAGCGGCTCCAGCCGGGTGCGCGCGATGAACATCCGTCTGGTGTGTGGGCGCTGTTCGTGTTGGAACCGCTGGTGGTAGACATACAGCGCGGGTTTCGGTTCGCGTATCATCGTGCCGCGCTGGAGCCACTCGTCGAGCCGGGTTGCCGACCGCTCGTATACATCTTGCGGGCCTGCGGACTTGGGCGGGATGTGTGGCAGGTCGATCGCGACAATGTTGTCGGCGCTGCTGCCGAGTAGGGCGTCCTTGTCGGTCTGGTCGAGCACGTCGTACGGCGGTGCGATGTGCGCCGATATGTCCCCGCGCGTGCGGGTCTGGTCGTAACGGATCCCGGAAAACGGCTTGACGTCCAGCATGGCGCGGTCCCTGCGTGCGGTCTCGCGGATCGGCAGCGGCCACCCTATCGGGCGGACGGGCTGCGGGCAAGGTGTCGCGTTCGGTCCCGTATGCCGATAGGAGATGGGTCGCCGCGGTATCGGCGAGGCGCCGTCTGGTGGGGCCGCCGCGCCGGTCGTCCGGTGGACGGCGGGACGGCCGTCGCGGCCGTAGTCGAAACGAGCACGGAACCGACGCGATGTCGAAGGTGGTGGCGATGTCGGGCGGCGGCATCAAGGCGGCGGTGGCCGCCGTGCGGGCCGCGACGCAGGACAAGACCATCCTGTTGCATATAGACTACGGACAGCCGGCCGCGACGGCGGAGGTTCGGGCCGTCCGATCCCTCGCCGCGTGGCTGAGCGGTGCCCGCGTCGTAACGCTCCAACTGCCGCACGTTCGTCGCATCGTGCAGCACGACGAAGCGACGCCGGCGGCCCATCCCGCGGGCACTGCGCATGCGGCGGCGCTCGGCGACCGCGCACCGGCGACCCTGGCGTCGGACGTTTCACCGCTCGCCGCGGCCGTTGGAACGGCGCGGCCGGGATCGAGCGGAACCGCGCCACCGGGGTCAGACGAAACGGCGGACCGGCGGCCCGGTGAATCCGCGGCGCCGCCGTCGCGGAGATCGGCAGCGGCGGGCGCCGAGGCATCGGACCATGCGCTCGCCGACGCGCCGGCCCATGCGTCGGCGTCGGTGCCGGCCCGGGGGGCATTCTCGCTCGCGGCGCTGCGGGGGCTCATGCCGCTGTTGACCGCCGTGGGGGCCCAGTGCGCGGCTCGACTCGGGGCATGTGCGGTTGTGACGGGGATAACGCAGGTGGTCGACGATACGCCGGTCGGGCTTCCGCTCAGCGATGCCGAACCGCATCGCCGGCGCGAGTTTGTCCAGGCGTTCAACATGATGCTCGATGCCGCGATCGGCCGGCGGAACGGCGTTCGACTCGACGCGCCGTTGATCGACGTCGGGTATGCCGATGCGATCCGTTTGGGGGTTCGGCTGGAGGTCCCGTTCGAAAGGACATGGAGCTGCGCGGTGGCGGGCGATCGGCCATGCGGGGTGTGTGACGGGTGCACGGCGCGGGCGCGGGCGTTTGCGGACGCACGCGTGGAGGATGTGCCGGCGTGACGGGCGTGCGCCACGACGACGCGCGTGTCCGGTCGGCTGCGGCCCACGCGGGCGATGCGCGATGCCTTGCGATCATGTATCACTATGTGCTCGACGAGCGGCGCGACGCCGGCAGCGGCATCTGCGGACGAACCGCGCCGGACTTCCGGCGGCAGCTCGATCGCCTTTGCGACACGGCCGAAGCCATCGATTGGGCGTCGATGTACGCGTGGCTGCAGGGTCGAGGCTCGATGCCGAAACGGTCGTTTCTGCTCACATTCGACGATGGGCTTGCCGGTCACGCCCGCGTCGTGGCGCCGATCCTCAAAGAGCGCGGCATCCGTGCCGTGTTTTTTGTCTGTGGGGATGTGTTGGTCCGACAGCGACTACTACCCGTCCACGCCGTGCACCTGCTCATGGGGACGCTCGGAGAAGACGGGTTTCGCGACGCGCTACTCGCAAGACTCGCTGAGGAGGACCCGAGCCTCGATTGGGCGGCGTCGGTCGACCCCGCGGCCGCAGACCGCATGTATCACTACGAAACGCCCGACCGCGCCCGGCTCAAATACCTGCTCGCCGTCACGCTTCCGGCGGCGTTGCGCGACCATGTCGTCGATGCGCTCTTCGAGCAGCACGTCGGATCGGCCACACGGTGGGCGAAGGAGTGGTATCTCAACTGGGACGACCTGACGGACCTCGAGGCCATGGGGCATACGGTCGGTGGCCACGGCCAGTGCCACGAGCCGTGTACGCGCCTGGGGCCCGAGCGGCTCCGACAGGACATGACCTCGGTGGCGGCCGTGCTGTCCGGCGGTCTCGGGCCGGATCTGCGACCGTTTGCGTACCCGTACGGCAGGTGCAGCGACGAGGTGTGCACGCAGTGCCGCCGGGCCGGGTTCGTCCAGGCGTTCACGACCGAGCGCGGGTGGATCACGGCGGGCAGTGATCCGATGCGGTTGCCGCGCGTGGATACCATCGACGTCGAAACGGTGTTGGACGAGGAGGCCGCCGTCGTCAAACGGCGCTGACGCATGCCGCACACGGCCGCGCCGTTGCACCAGGCCGGGCGCCATGGATGGGCGTGTGTCTCTGCCGTGAACCAGTGGTCATGCCGCACGCCGTGCTGGTGTTGTGTCACGGATTAGGGGATGGGGACCGGCAAACCGAGCCGCGAGCGCAAGCGACCGGTTCTTGCGCGGCAAGCGTGAGTTTCCTCCCTCCGCTTCCTCACGGTCGCCGCTCAGAGTACGTGTCAATTGATGCGTGACAAGGCACTAGAACCGACTGACCGACCACCCCCACCGATGGCTGTCGCGCGCCCGCCGGACGCGGATCGCGTTCGCCGGTTCTTGTGTGCGTACTGGCTCCGACCCGAGAACGCGCTCTGGATGGCCCTGCGCAGCGCCGCGCTGTCCGCCGTGCCGTTCACGCGACCGTCGATCGACCTGAGCTGCGGCGACGGCGTGTTTGCGTTTCTGCATGGCGGCGGCGCGTTCGATGAGGCGTTCGACGTGTTCACCGCCGTGGATCGCCTCGACCGTCTGCGCGACGACTACGTGGATATGTTCGACCACGTGGACGACGCGTACCGGCCGGTCATCGTTGCGCCGCCCGCGCACACGATCGACGTCGGCACGGACCTGAAACCCGCCCTGCTCGAAAAGGCCCGGCGGCTGGCCCTCTATGACCGCCTCATCCGACACGACAACAACGACCCGCTGCCGTTTCCGCGCGGCGCATTCCAAACCGTCTACACCAACGCGGCGTATTGGGTACGCGGTGTTGACGCATTCCTCCGTGACATGGCCCGCATCGTGCGACCGAACGGTACGGTCGTCCTGCACGTCAAGCTCGACGACATGCGGCGCTACACGCTTCAGCGCCACCGCGACGTCCTGGGACATCGATGCCTCGACATCATCGGTCGCGGGCGGTTCGACACCTGGCCGGCGCTCGCGAGCCGGCGGGTGTGGGAACATCGCTTCGCCCGCGCGGGCCTGACCATCGAGTCGGTGACACCGTTTGTCACGCGCACACACGCCCACATCTGGGACATCGGCCTCAGGCCGATCGCGCCGCTACTCGTCCGCATGGCGAACGCGCTTACGCCCGCAACACGTGCGGCCATCAAACGCGACTGGGTGGACGTCGTCGGTGCGCTATTGGGGCCGTTCTGCGATCCGTCCATCGACCTGTTCGACGGCACGGACGAACCCGCCGAACTGCAATACGTCCTGCGGATCGGTTAGGGTTCCGTCGCACGCGAATCGATGGATCATCCGAGCCGCGACCGCAAGCGACCGGTTCTTTCGAGACGAGCGCGACGTACGTCTCGCCGCTCCCTTGCGCTCGCGGGGCGGAATACCCGTCACTTGTGGCACACGACTCCCCGCATGAACCGGCTACGTTCGCGGTGTCGGCGGCTGATCGTACGCCACCGACCACGGTTCGCCTTCGACGCGCCAGGTCGATGCATCGCGGATCACGCGGCGGTACAGCGTGTCGCGTTCCACCGGTGTGCAGCGGGCCTCGACGATGAGGCGCTGGAGCTTGTCGACCGAGAGCTCCTGGTGCGTCGTGCCGGCGCCCTCGCGTTTCGTGATGTCGTAGTATACGACCGTCCCGTCGATGTCGCTTACGCCCCAATCGAGCGACACCTGGGCGAGCTTCGGCGTCTGCATGATCCAAAACGCCTTGATGTGCGGAATGTTGTCGCACATGAGGCGGCTGATCGCGAGCGTCTTGAGGTCCTCCAGCCCGCTCGGGCCCGGCAGGTGTGACAGCGCGCTGCCGTCCGGTATGAATGACAGCGGTATGACACAGTTGAAATGGGCCGATCGCGACCGCAGGCTCTCGGCCTGGTGCGCGCGGAGCTTCGCCAGATGGCGCACGCGCTCCGCCCGCGTCTCCACGTGTCCGTAGAGCATCGTCGCGTTCGTGAAGATGCCGAGTTCGTGCGCGGTCTCGTGGACGTCGAACCATTCGGCCTCGCCGACCTTGTTCGTAAACGCTTCGTCGTGCACGCGGTCGTCGAAGATCTCTGCGCCCCCACCCGGCAGCGACCCGAGACCCGCGCTACGCAACGCCGCAAGCACGTCACCGATCGACATCCTCGGCCGCGCGATGCGCGTGAAGTGGATGATCTCGATCGCCGTAAACGCCTTGATGTGCATGTGCGGACACGCAGACCGTATCGCCGCGCACATGTCGGTGTAATACGAAAACGGCAGCTTCGGGTGAAGGCCCCCGACGATGTGCACCTCCGTGGCGCCGCGCGCGTACGCGGTCTGCGCCCGCGCGACGATGTCCTCAATCGCAAGCCTGTAGCCGCCGTCAGATCCGGTCGGTCGCGGGGCCGATGCGTCCTCTCCCACCGACACGGCCGCCGCGCGGGCGTCCGCGCTCTTGTCGTACGGTCGGTAGAACGAGCAGAACTTGCACCGCAGCACACACATGTTGGTGTAATTGATGTGCAGGTTGATGTTGTAATATGCGTGGCGGCCGTGAACGCGCTCGCGCACCGTGTTCGCGAGCATCCCGAGCGTGTGAATATCCCGGGACTCGTAGAGGCGGACACCGTCCTCGATCGACAGGGGCGCCCCCGCGTCGACCTTGTCTCGAATGTCCGCCAGGGATTCGTCCATCACCGCGATCATGCGCGTTGCCCCCGCGTGCGTGGTCACATGCTGGTGGGTGGGTCCTCGGTCCGATGCCGAACCGCGCCCAGAAGGAAGCGCCCGGCAATCCCGATTCGAGCCACGCCCGTAAGGCAACGGCCGGCCGCGAAACCCGCACGAACCGGCGGGAAAACGCCCTGGCCCCATGCCAAATGACGCTCGGAACTATCGCCCGAAAGACCCGCGGCAACCGGCAGCGCGATGCAACCTGGCCACGTTTCAGGCCCCAGCACCGTCGCGCACTACATCACGGCAGAGCGCGCCGATCACCATACCGTCGACGTGATCGATCGTCCAGCGCCGGCCGAACACCGCGAAGTGTTGGGCGTAGTCTTCGATTCGGTTGTGCCACACGCCGTCCGGAGGTCGGCGCCCGGAGAGGTCGCTGACGATGATGATGATGAACCGGCCGCCGGGTTTCACATACGGCAGCAACGTCCGCGTCGCGGCCAGCGCCGGCTCGGCCCGGAGGTCGTAGTGGTACGGGCTGTACCCGCGCGACAGCACGACGTCGAAGCTCGCAAGCGCCACCGGCAGCGGCTCGGTCGCGTCACAGCAATGGTACGTCCAACGCGGGTAGCGCCCGCGCGCCTGCCTCACGGCCGTTTGCGACCGTTCCACGCCGACGCAGTCCATGCCCAACCGGTTGAACACATTCGTGTGACATCCGCGCCCGGACGCGATTTCCAGCATGCGCATCCCGCGCCGCAGCTTGAACCGCTTGACGATGTGCCGCCGGTGCCACCAGAACTCCTTCCAGAACGCGTACT
>JBHHVO010000074.1:0-11625 GCA_046754365.1 Phycisphaerae bacterium
CGCGCGGGGGGGCTGGTGCGGCGACGGGGTCGCGCGGGGGGGCTGGTGCGGCGGTGGGGGCGCGCGGCGTGGCGTGTGCGGCGGCGGGGTCGCGCGGGGGGGCTCGTGCGGCGGTGGGGTCGCGCGGTGTGGTTCGCGGTTCGGGTCGCCCTGGTCGGCCCGGTGTGTCTCGGCGGCGTGACTTGCAAGCGCGGCGAGCCGGTGCGGACCGTGGTGGTATATTGCAGCGTGGACGAGGCGTTCGCGCGCGAGGTGCTCGACCGGTTTGAACACAAGTCGCAGATAACGGTGTCGGCGGTGTTCGATTCCGAGGCGGGCAAGACGACGGGGCTCGTCCGGCGGATCGAACACGAGACGGATCGTCCGCGGGCCGACGTGTTCTGGTCGAGCGAGCTGTTCAACACGATCCTGCTCGCGCGGTCCGGCCTCTTGGCGGCGTACGACCCACCCGCGGCCGCCGACATCCCGGCGCGATACAAGGACGCGGGCCACCGCTGGACCGGCATGGCGGTCCGCGCCCGCGTGATCGCGTTCGACCCGGAGCGCATCGGTGACGTCCCGATCCCGGTGCGATGGCAGGACCTCGCGCGTCCGGACATTGCGAAACACGTGGCGATCGCGAATCCGCTCTTCGGCACGACACGGGGGCATATCGCCGCGATGGTGGCCGTGTGGGGCGTCGACGCTACCCGCAAGTTCCTCACGGACCTGCGCGACGGCGGCGCGATCGTGACGGACGGCAACAGCGCGGCTGTACGCGCGGTGATCGCCGGCCGGGCCGTGATCGCCGCGACCGACACGGACGATGTGTGGGTGGCGAGGCGTCACGGTGCGTCGCTCGACCTGCGGTATCCCGAGATGGGAGACGGCGGCACGCTGGTCGTGCCGTGCTCGGTCGCCGTGATTCGTGGCGGTCCGCATCCCGATACGGCCCGCGCGCTCGCGAACTTTCTCGTATCGGCCGAGGTCGAGCGGATGTTGGCCGAGAGCACCGCGCGGCACATTCCGGTCCGCGCTGCGCTTTGCGAGACGCTCGGGCTGAAACCACCGCCGGCGTCGTCGGTGTCGTTCGATGCGGTCGCCGACGCCATGGACGAGGCGGTACGGGCCGTGCGCGACATCCTCATACGGTGACCCGGGACGTCCTGACACTGGCGCTCCGCGGATTCGGGCTGATTCTGTTCATCGCGAGCGTCGTCTGGCCGAGCATCGCACTCGTCGTCCGGAGCGTCGAACAGGGTCTGTCGCCGACCGACGGCTTTGCGTTGTCCTCAAATCAGCTAGGCCTGTTGTGGCGAAGCGTGTGGCTTTCCGGCGGTGCGACGCTCATGTGCGTCGTGGTGGCGCTGCCCGGCGCGTGCGTGATGGGTCGGATGGGGCGGTTGTCGCGCAGGCCAGGCGTCACGGCCGCGGTCATCGCGTGTTTGCTGTGCCCGCCGATGGTCTACGCATTCGGTTGGGAGCAGGTCTTGGCGGCGCTGCACCGGCCGATACCGACGGGGCTTAACGAGCTGCGGTGCATCGTGGTTTGGGCGCTTTGGGCCTGGCCGATACCGGCGATCATCATCGGCGCGGGTTGGAACCGGGTCGGCCGATGTGCGTTCGACGCGGCGATACTGGTGGCCTCGCGGCCGGCGGCGGTGTGTAGGGTGGTCCTGCCGCTGCTTTCGGGCTACGTCGCGCTCGCCGCGCTGGTGCTCTTCGCGTTGTTTATGGGCGAATACGGCGTGCCGCATGCGTGCGGACTCAGCGTCTACGCGACCGACCTGCTCGGCCGGGCGTCGTCGTCGAGTCGTGTCATGGACACCGCGTGGGCGTCGCTGCCGCCGGGCGTGGTGACGGGCGCGACGCTCTTGGCCGTGTACATGGTCTGGCGCCGGTGCGATCCCGGTGGTGATGTCACATGTCCGGCGCACGATGCGTCCGGTGCATCGCGTGTTGTGACGGTGCTCGTCGGTGCCGTCGTTGTCGTGGCGTTTTTCGTACCGATCGCGGCGCTGCTCGGGCATGTCCGATCGCTCCGCACGTGTCTCGGCGCCGCGCCGATGTACGGCCGCGACATCGCCTGGTCGCTGGGAACCGCCGCGCTCGCCGGCGCGGCGGGGATCGCCGTGGGGGTCGGGCTTCCACGGCTCCGCAGCCTGCGCCGCGTCGCTGTCGCATGGGCGGTCCTGTTCGGCACGCTGCCCGGTGCGCTGATCGGTGTGGCGCTCGTCGCGGCGTACAACCGACCGCTGACCGGGTCGGTGTACGACCACTGGCCGATCGTGACGCTCTGCTACGTGTCCCGCTTTGCGTGGATCGGCCTGTTGGCCACGGTGCTGGCGACGCGAACGACAAGTGCGGACTTGATCGCGCAGGCTCGCGCCGACGGGGCCGGTCCGACCGCGGTTCTCGGGCGTGTAGAGCTTCCGTTGCACGTGCCCGTGCTGGTCGCGGCCGCCGGGGTGATCGGCGCGCGGTCGTTGGCCGACGTGGCGACGTCTACGTTGGTCCGGGTCCCGGACTTCAACCCGATCGCCCATGTGATCATCGAGAAGTTTCACCGATTCGAGGATGACGTTCTCATCTCGCTGAGCCTGCTCGTCGCCGGCGCGGGGCTCGGGGCGACGATGCTCGTGGTTCACGCGATCCGGTCGCGGCGGCGGCCGCGTTGATCCGCAGCGCGCGACGCCACGCCCGGCGAGGTTCGGCGCCGCCGGCCCGTAGCGTGCGGCGGCGGTCGCCCCCGAGACCGACCCGAACCTCGTTGACACGGCGCTTGGGCGCGCATAAGCTGGCGCGGCGATTATGCGGGTGTAGCTCAGTGGTAGAGCGTCACGTTGCCAACGTGAATGTCGTCGGTTCAAATCCGATCACCCGCTGTTACGTAAGTCCTGCCGAACGCTGAAGTTAGCGTACCCGCCTGCGTCGGGTGGTGCGGCTCAAGCGCCCGGGAAACACCGTACATACGGCGTTGCGGCCCGCCTCCTGCGGAGGGGGTGATCGTCAGGCGCCGATGATCGTCAGGCGATGACGTTACGCCCCGCGGGGTCCGCCTCATCGTCCCGTGGTACGGCTCATCGTGTCGTGGTCCGGCTCATCGTGTCGCCCAGGTCGCGTCGCGGATGTCCGAAAGGACATGGACCACCCGGACGCGCCGGTGACGGGTGGGGGACCCCGCGCTGACCAGGCTGTTGAAAGGCACGCGCAGGAGTATTTCGACGGCCGGTTTCGGGGTGGTTCCGGTGTCCAGACTCTACGCCTCTGAGGCCGAAAAGTACGCTTCGTGATGGCGCGACTGAGGTATTGCAAGAGCCTGTGACGCTTGGGGGTCGGATTGGGGTTGCGGCGCCGGGTGGGTGGTCCGGATCCCGCCGGAGGGGCGATGGGATCCTCGTCAGACGTGTGACCACGCCCCGGCTCGGTGTTGCGTACATCGAGCGGGCGAGTCTCACCGTGGCGGATCGAGCGGCAGCGTGTTCGGCGAAGACCGGCGCGGGCGCGATCTCGGGCGCGCGGCACCGCGATGTGGGGTGGACATGCGCATGCTCGGCGATGGGGCGGCGCGCGTGCGTCAGTCGAGCGTGGATTCGGCTTCGGCGACGAGCTCGGGGATCATCGTGCGGACGGATTCGAGCTGATCCCGCGTGATTTCGAGCACGTCGAGCGCGTCGTCGGTGATGGTCTCGCCCTGCGCGGTGATGTAGAACCCGTGCATCTCCTGGCACGACATGATGTCGGCGACGTGCATGACCGTCCCGATGTTGCGCAGCTCGGCGCTGAGGGCCTCGGGGTTGTGGTGGAACCCGACCGCTGCGCGGAGGTGTCTCGGGAAGCGCCACTTGGTCGTGAGTCCGACACCGAACGCCTGATGATCCGCACCGAGCAGGCGTCGCTCGTATGCGAGGAAGCTGACATCGCCGTGGGTGCAATGGTTGATGATTTCCGCGAGCTGGTCGGGGAACGCCTGTCGCTCGACGAGCACACCCAGGTCGTGGATGAGCCCGGCGACGAAGATTTCGTCGAGCATGGCGGGGTTGGGTGCGAGCTTGGCGATCGCGCGGGCGGTCACGGCGACGGCTACGTTGTGGCGCCAGAGGTCCGAAGCGCTGAAGCGCTCGGAGATGCGTTTGCCCTTGAAGAGCTTGGCGATCGACGCGGCCACGGCGATGTTCTTGACCGCCGACAAGCCCAACAGCACGATCGCGCGATCCACGCTGGCGATCTGCCCGGGGAGACCATAGAACGCGGAATTGACCACCTTGAGCACCTTGACCGAGAGCGCGGGGTCGTTCTTGATCACGTCGTGGAGGTCGCGGGCGGTGCTCTTGGGATCCTCGACGATCTGGATGATCTTGATGGTCACTTCAGGGAGCGTGGCGATGTCACCGATCGCCGCGAGCGCCTTGTCGACGATCTTGTTCGTGTCGCCAGCCGTCTGTACGGACATAGCACATCCCGATCGGGGTCGTCCCGAACCCACTCCTGCTTTCTACGAAAGCTGTCACTCGTCTATCGGCCGGCCCGCGCCGGATGATTAGGTCCGCCGCGACTGGTCTCGCCGGGTGCACTTGCGCCGAAATCGCTCGGTGAGCGGCACGGCGGCCAACACCTGTACGATGCGCCCGGCCGCGCCACCGGTGCCGTACGCGCGAGCCCGCCGACTTATCGGGCGCTGACGCAGCGCGGCACGCAGCGCCGCCACGATCGACGTGTAGGACTCGTCGGCGTCGAGAATCGCCGCCCCGCCACGTTCGCGACCCGCTTGTCGCAAGCCCACATTCACCACCGGCGTCCCGGCGGCCGGCGCCTCGATGATGCCGCTGGAGCTGTTGCCGACGAGGACATCCGCGTCGATAAGCCGCTGGACGTACGCGGTGCGACCGAGCGACGGGACCACGATGACATCACTTTCCGAGCTTCGGGATCGGTGTGATTTGATCGCGTCGATGACGCCCTTGTGACCGCGGTCCGTGTTCGGGTAGATCACGATCCGCGACAGACCCACGGCCTGCACGGCCCGCAGGATCGCGCCCATGGTCCGCCGCTCCCGAGTAGCCGGTCGCCCGGTCGGGTGTTGCAAAACCAGGGCCGTTCCGGAGCGCCGCGGCGCGCCGCGCGGACGGCGGGCGCGCAGGGCCACGATGTCATCCAGGCCCGGCGCGCCGACGACGTGTACGCGGTCCGGCGGTTCACCCATGCGCACGAGGCGTCGCGCGGCGGCGGGTGTCGCGGCCAGGTGCACGTGGGCGAGCTTGGTGATCGCGTCGCGGAGGCTGTCGTCGAAGTCGCCCGGCGCAATATCGCCGCCGTGGATGTGCGCGAGCAGCCTACCCGTCGTGACGGCCGCGAGTGCACCCGCCATCGCCTCGATCCGGTCGCCGAGCACGAGCACGACATCGGTGCGCGCGGCAACGCAGAACCTGGCGATCCCGGCGACACCGCGGGCCAGCCCGGCGGCCTGATCCACCGGATCGTCATCACCGGCCTGCATCCTGACCCGCGCGTCGATCGGCCAGCCGTCGCGCCGAATGTCATCGACGGTGTGGCCGAACTTGCGCAGGAGGTGCATGCCGGTCACGACGACCTGCAGCCGCAGCGCGGGATGATCGCGGATCGCCGCGATCGTGGACCGCAACAGGCCATACTCCGCGCGCGTCCCGGTGACGACGGCAATCCGCCGGACGCGTCGTGGCCGTTTGGCTCCGCTCATGCCACGACGTCCCACGTCAACAGCGTGTCGCGGGGGATGTCTACGCGGGTCCGCCGCCCGATCACCGTCGCGAGCGCGTCGGGCGCGATGCCGCCGCCGGGTCGCTTCAGCGCCAACATGTCGGCCCGGAGGATCGCGCCGGCGGGGATGTCCGCGGCCGCGACGACGCTCTTTCGCGCGACCGCGCGGACGTCCGCCTCGGTCGGGCTCATGCCGATCACCCCGGTACCCATCGCCTGTTCCGCGCGGCGTATCGCCGACACATAGTCGCGCAGCTCGTCCGGATCGAGCGACACGGCGTGGTCGGGTCCGCGCCGCGCGCGATCGATCGTAAAGTGCTTTTCCACGACGCGCGCACCGGCCGCCACCGCCCATCCACCGGTCTGCGTCGAGCGCGTGTGATCGCTGTAGCCGCACGGCACGCGAAACGCGGCCTCGAGCGCCGCGATCGCGCCAAGGTTGGCGGCATCCAGCGGCGTCGGATAACAGCTTACGCAGTGCAACAGCACGAGCGCAGGCGCGTTTGCGCGGGCGGGCGCATAGGGCGCGGTCCCGCGGGCGCACCGTAGGATGTGATCCACGCCGATCCGGATTTCCCGGGGTGTGGACGCGCCCGTGGAGACAATCATCGGCAGACCCGTGTCGGCGGCGGCGCGGAGCAGCGGCGTGTTGTTGATATCCGTCGATGCGATCTTGATCGCGCAGGTGCCGAGCCGAACGACGGTCGCGACGTCGTCTGTCGCAAACGGAGTCGCGAGAAACAGGATGCCGCGCGCTCGGCACCTGTCCGCGACACGGGCGAAGTCATCCTCGGACAATTCCAACCGCGACAGCATCGCGCGCTGCGATGCCGTGCCGGTGGCACTGCGCTGGTACGTGGCTGCGGGCGCCGACGCACTCGCGAGCGCGGACGCCCGGAACACCTGGAACTTGACGGCCGTCGCGCCGGCACGGGTCGCGACATCGACCATATCGAGCGCCGTGGCCACGCTGCCGTCGTGGTTGACACCCGCCTCGGCGATGACGAACACCGGCTCGCCACGGCCGATGCGATGGCCCCCGATCACCACCGGATCGGGCACGACGTGCCCGCGCGCCGACCGGGCGTCTTGCGACACACTGCTATGGGTGGACATGGTTGTCGGCCCGGCCGCGTGACCGGAGGACGGCCTCCGCGAAAACAAGATCGATCGGCTCGTCGATGTCGACGGCGTCCTCGGGCCGCTGGATGAGCGCCCGGCGATCACGACCCAAGAACGCCTGGTGATCGTCGGGTGTGTCGAGCGCGGCAAAGAGCGCCCGTCGTGTAACAACGGCCACCGCGGCGTCGTGGTAGTAGAGCGGCTCAAGGTCTTGGCGGCGGTAGATGCTGTTGGGGCGAAACGGTTCCATGCGGTCACCGTCGACGCGGTGCAGCCAGTCGGGATGGTGCCGGCCGACACGTGCGACACTCCTGACGGAGTCGGCGCCGGTGGTCTGCACATGCGCCACGGCGCGGTCGATCAAACCGTCGGCCCGCACGGGGATGTTGCCATACAAGAGCACGACCACGCGGACCCGGGCTTGGTGGCGCGCCTCCCACACGTCCACCGCGTGCCGGGCTGCGGCATCGACGGTCGCGGTGTCGGTCGCCAGCGCCGCCGGCCGGTCGATCACCTCGACGCCCGCGTCGCGCGCAACGAGCTTGGCCGGCTCACTGTCGGTGGAGAGCACGACCGCATCGAGCCGCCGGCTCGCGAGCGCATGGTCCAGCGTGTACGCGATGACCGGCCTGCCGAGCAGGTCGCGGACACATTTCCCCGGCAACCCGCGGCTGCCTGCACGTGCGAGGATGACGCCAAGTACCGCCACAACAGTCCTTCCTATCGGTGTTGGGCATGCCGGGCCTTGACCGTCGTCCCGGCGACGCCTCGATCGACCCGCCCCCGACCACCACTACGGCCCCGCCGCGTGCGCTTCGATAGGCAATCCGAGCCGGGACGATGGGGGAGCGGGGGACGGCAAGTCGCGCTTGCCGCAAACGAACCGGCCGCTTGTGCTCGCGGCTCGGTACGCCCCGCGCCGCCGACCGAGGGCCGACGCGGCGCCGGTGGCATCCGCCTGCGGGCACAGGCCTGTCCCGGGCGTCGCGGTTCCGTGGGGATTCCAGGCCCCACACGCGGTGTGTGCGGTGGCTGTCGGTACCGCGCGATCAATCGTCGCGTGTGCGGAGCAGGCGCAGGGCGTTGACCGCGACGAGGACGGTACTTCCCTCGTGGCCGACCACCGCGAGCGGCAGCGGCACGCCGCCCATCGCGGCGAAGACGCTCAACGTCGCCATGACCCCGATCGCGAGCGTGAGGTTCTGCCTCACGAGGCGCGCCGTGCGCCGCGCGTGGTCGTGGAGCCACGCGACACGATCGATGCGGTCCTGCATGAGCACGACGTCCGCGGCGTCGAGTGCGATGTCGACACCGATCGACCCCATCGCGATACCGATGTCGGCCCGCGCGAGCGCCGGTGCGTCGTTGATGCCATCACCCACCAACACCACCGGACCATAACGTGCGCCGAGCGACGCCACGGCCGCGAGCTTCTGCTCGGGTACCATCTCCGCCGTGAATCCGTCCAGCTTGAGTTCCGTCGCGACGCGACGCGCGACGGTCGTGTGATCGCCGGTGAACATCTCGATGCGGGTCACGCCCTGACGTTTCAGCCGCTGGACGCACGCAGCCGCACCGTCGCGAATCGTGTCGGTGAACGCGAGTAGCGCGACCTCGCCGTCCACCAACATGGTCGAGACCGTCTTGCCGGACTCGCGCAGGGCGGTCACGCGCCCCGCGGACGCCGGCACGACATCCCGGGTTGCATACTTGTCGAGGTGCTCGGGCCGACCGATCCAGACGCTGCGGCCTTCGCACGTCCCCGTCGCACCCTCACCGGGGACCGACGCGTAATCGCGCAGGTGATGGGGTGTCAGACCGCGGTGGCGAACCGCGTCGCATACCGCGGTCGCGAGGGGGTGGTTGCTGGCGGCCTCGATCGCGCCGGCGATGCGCAGCGTCTCGGTCTCTCCGATGGCGGGCGGCGCGTCGACGTCCGTAAGGCGAATGCGACCCGTCGTGAGCGTGCCGGTCTTGTCGAACGCGAACACGACCGCCCTGGCGATGACTTCCAGATGTCCGCCGCCCTTGATGAGCACGCCCCGCCGGGCGGCGGCGGCGATCGCGGAGAGGTACGCGACCGGCGTCGCAATGATGAGCGCACACGGACTCGCCACAATGAGCACGGCAATGCCGCGCCGGACGGCCTCGGCCCCGTTGAGCCCGACCCCAAACGCGCCAACACATCCGACCCCAACGGCCGCAAGCACGACGATCACGGAATAGACGGGCCCGATGCGGTCGATGAGCCGCTGCGCCCGCGCCGGGTGATGTCGCGCGTCGGTGACGACCTTGACAATTTTGGCGAGTGTGGTGTCGGCGGCGGTCTTGGCGACCCGCACGACGAGCCTGCCTGTGAGGTTCTGCGTGCCGGCGAACACGGTGTCGTCCACGGTGCGGTCGCGCGGGATCGCCTCGCCGGTGATCGCGGACTCGTCGATGGATGAGCTGCCGTCGATCACGACGCCGTCGAGCGGCACCTTCTGCCCCGGCAGCACGAGCATCGTCGCGCCGACACCGACTTGCCGCAGGGGTACGCGTCGCGTCGCGTCGCCCTCGACGATCATCGCCTCCTGGGGGGCGAGGTTCTTGAGCGCCACCACCGCCGACTGCGTCCGCGCCAGCGCGTACGCCTCCAACCCGCCCGACAGCGCGAAGAGAAACAGCAGCAGCGCGCCCTCGAACGGGCTGCCGACCCACGCCGCAAGACCGGCGCCGAGCAGCATGAGTGCGTCGATGTCGATCCGGAGCCGGCGGATCTTCGCCCACACGGCCCCGAGCGCCGGCACCCCGGCGATCGAGAACGCGAGGAGCGTGGCGAGGTCCTGCAACGGAGACGCCGCGCCGGCGAGCGACATCGCCCACGCCGCGAGCAGGCACACGCCGGCCCCGCCGGCGACGATAAGCCCCTGGTGCCGCTCGATGCGCTGCGCCGCCTCCGTGTAGAACACGCTCGCCGCGGAGCCGGCGGTTTCGATCACCGCGTCGTCGGCGAGAATCGGCTTGAGCGCACCGCGTGCGGGAAACACCGCACCGCGAATCGCCTGCGCCATGGAACGGATACTCATCGCGGCCATCCACGCATCAGCCGGCCGGGCCCGGCGCCGCGAGCCCCGCAAGCCACCGCGAGAGAAAATGGATCGTGCCACCCGCGACGATCACCATCATCGCGCTCGACGCGAACAGTTCCGCGACGCGCCGTCCGGTAGCCCGGGCCGTGCACCACGCGAGCGCCGCGAGCAACACCGTGCCGAACGCGACGATCCACCAGTGTCCGACGATGTCCGGCAGCCAGAGCGTCGGGACCGCGAGCGCGAGCGTGACGACGAGCGCCGCCGCGACATTCCAGAGCCCGACCAGAAGCGGGTGATTCACATGGTGCATCGACAACCCGAGCTCCTCCTCCATCATGACCTTGAGCAGCCGGTCGTCGTCCGCACAGAGCGTGTCGACGATGTGCCCGAGCAGCGGCTCTGTGAAGCCCTTCGCGGCGTAGAGTGATCGCACTTCCTCCCGCTCTTCGTCGAAATGTTCTTGGATCTCGCGGCGTTCCCGCTCGAGCTCGGCGACGTGGTATTGCACCCGCGTCAGGGTCGCCCGGCCGGCGGAGAGACCGAGCAACAGCGACAGCCCGACCGCAAACGCCACGAGCATCTGCCCCCACGCGGGCGGATGGCCGAACCCCTCAAACATCGCAAACACGAGCCCGACCATGAGCACCGCGTCGCGCGCGGTCGCGAGCATGTGACGCCAGTCATCGACCGCACCAAGATGGGACTCCCCGCTCAGCGCTGCGCGGGCCGTCGCCCGGGCCGCCGTGAGGTGATCGGCGGTCGGGAGGTCGGCCTGGGAGGCATGCAGCGTGTCCGGCTCCGGGGCCTGCGCGCGATCGGGCCGCGGCGCGCCGAGTGGGTCGCCGTCGGCGGCCTGCGCACGACCGGCCCGTGGTTCGCCCGGCGGCGCCCCGCCGGCCGTATCGACCTGTCCCTCTCCAGCGTTCATGCAATGCGGCATCGGGCATGCTGCGCGGGCGGATCGTTGCCACATCGACCCGCTCGCCCGCGCTCCGCGCCGTACATGTACGCCGCGCGCCGCTCGCGTGCCGATGCAACTCAAACGACGGGTTGCGTTGGGTGGCGCGGGCGAACTTGTTTGCCCGTTGTCATCCGATCGCCGCCACGGGCAAGCTATCGGTTGCCCATGCCACCCATCAAATCAGGCGCATCGGAGCACTAGGCCATGATCATGTACAGCGCCCAAAGCCCCACGGCGACGACATACATTCCGAGCACGATCGTGCCGCAAAGGATCACCGCCGCGAGCGGCACCCGGCGCAGGTCCTCACACCGCAACGTCTTGTACACGACCGCAATGCTCAAACACAGCGGCACGATGAGCAGCATCCGCTGCCGCCCGCTGATCGGTTCGATGCCCGTGATAAACAACGCGGCGAGTACCGTGTTCATGAGCCACCCCGCTGCACGCCGCCAAGCCCACCGCCGCCGGAAGAACCACTCGAGCCGGACCCGCCGACGACACCGCGGCCGCGCCCGCCGCCCGCGCTACCACCGCGGCGCCCGCGGCCGCCACCTGCGCCCGACGGGGTTGGATCCGCCCGCGCGATCGCATCGAAGATCACGAGTAGATTCAGTAGCCCCGCGACACCGGTGTAGTGCACGCCGATGTCGGCGGAAAGCCAGTGCCCCATGTAGGGGGGTACACCGTCGTCGGTCGGCGCCGCGCGCGTCGCGATGTTGAGCGCCCACGCCGAGAGCGTGTGCCCGCCGA
>JBHHVO010000075.1:0-11577 GCA_046754365.1 Phycisphaerae bacterium
CCCGCGGCACACCGGCACCGCCGGGCGCTACACCGGCGACAGGGCGTCACGTGGCCACCGACCCTGCGCGCGCAGCACGTACTCCACCACCTCCGCCACCGCACCCGCACCACCGCCGCGACGCGTAATCAGATCCGCCGCGCGCTTCACCACCGGCGCCGCATCCGCGACCGCCACCGCGAGACCGCAGCGCCGCATCGGCGCCAGGTCGGGCGCATCATCACCGACGTACGCCGTCTCGCGCACGTCGCACCCGGCGTCACCCACGAGCGACACAAACGCGTCACCCTTGTCCGACACGCCCAACCGGACGAGCTCGATGCCGAGTTCCTCCGCCCGCGCGGACACGGCCGGCACACGCCGCCCGGAAAGGATCGCCACCTGCCCGCCGCACCGCCGCCAGAGCCTGATCGCACAGCCGTCGCGAACGTGAAACGTCTTGGTGCGTTCGCCGTCCTCGGTGAACGTGAGCCGCCCGTCGGTCAGCACACCGTCAACGTCGAGCACGAGGAGTCTGATCGCCGCAATGTCCATGAAGTCACCGGAGCCCATGAAGTCACGGGAAGGCGAGCAACACAGTATCCCGCCCGGCAGCCGCAACGTCAACGCGGCACGAAGCCTATCCGCGAATGCCGTGCCCGCATGCGCGTAACGTCCGTCCCGCGTCGCGGACGAAACCGCCCCGCGCCGACGCACGCCCGTCTGATGAAACGCCGCAGCACGCACCCGCGCTACGCCGCATACCGGAAATGTCTTGCGTAGGCCGGTGGCAGGTTCGTCAGGACCGTCTGGCGGTCGAACTCGTAGCGCCGGATGTGGTCCGACAGGTACGCGGATACGCCCCGCACGCGGGCGCGGTGTCGGCCCAGCGACAACGCCCGCGACACCCGCCTCAGCCCGACATACTCAAAGTAGCTCAAGACCCCGCCGGGCCGGAGGCAACCGCGGATCACACCGAGAATCTCCGCCACCGTGTCGAGCGTGAACGCCGTGAGCGGGAGCCCGGAAATCACGAAATCGTAGTGATCCACCACCCCGATCGCCTGGACCGGACGCCGCAAGAGACGCACCCGACCCGACACGACGCCCGGTGCGAACGCCCGGTCGGCCAACACGTCGCGCTCAAGGATGTCCGCGAACGTCGGTTCGATCTCACAGACGTCAAGCGTGTCACGCGGGCCCAGGATGCCGCCGAGATACCGCGTTACGGCGCCCGTGCCCGCACCTACCTCGAGCACGCGCGCCGGGCGATCGGCCCGGCGATAGTGACGGCAGAGTGCCGCCGCGAGCGCGCGGGAACTCGGCGCGACCGCACCGACGACATGCGGACGCCGCGCGTACTGCTTCAGGAACGCGAGTTGATGGGCGAGCGTGGCTCGTCTCCTCTCGACCGCAACGGCGCCGCCTGGCCCGGTGCGTACAGGACAGCGCGCCGAGCACCACAACGCAAGGTCACTTGTAGCGCAGCAGGCTTCCCGCGTGCGCACACCGCGATGACGACGCAGGCAAGATGCCCGCGCCACCGGTTCGTGACGACCCCGCGCCGGACCGCAAGGACCGGCGCCGGATCCAGCGGTCGGTGGCACGGATTCTAAACGCCGATACGTACTGCGCGAAGGTACCCGCGGACCGCCGACCGGTGTGTGCAAGTGACGTCGACGACGCCGCGTACCGACCCCGTGCGCTCGGAGCGCCCGCCACCCGTGGTGGGTGTAGCACGTCGGCGGCGGCTTGCCCGCCGACGTCGGCCACGGCGGGCGGACGCTGCATGGTAGGCACCGTGCGAAACCCAAAGGCCCGCTGAACCCGTACGCCGGCGGTGGGGGAGGCCGGCGGTGGCACGTGATGGGGGGCTTTGCGGCGGGCGGTGGTGGGGATTAGTGTGGCGTCATGTCGATCATCCGTCACGGCATCGATCTGGTCGGGTGCGACCGCATCGCGGACATGCTCGAGCGGCACGGCGAGCCGTTTCTGTGCCGCGTGCTCACCGCGGCCGAGCGCCGTCGCGCGTCGGCGCTGCGTGACCCGACGCAATTCGTCGCGGGGCGGTGGGCTGCGAAGGAGGCGATCATGAAGATGATCGGCACCGGCTGGCGCGGCGGCATCTCGTGGACCGACATGGAGGTCCTGTCGGATACGCTCGGTCAACCGACGGTGGCGCTGTCGGGGGAGACCGCCCGGATCGCGGCGGATCTCGGGGTGACGCGGGTGCTGTTGTCCATCACGCATACGCGGGAATACGCGGCGGCGTCGGCGATCGGCGTCGGCGATTGAGCCCGCGTGCGGGGTGGGGTTTCGGGGGATTGTCGCGCTGCGTCAGCCGACGCGCAGGCGCTGGCCGTCGTACGCGAGGGCCATGCCGTCGGGCAGGTCGGCGTTGGTGGCTTCGTGTTTTAACTCGTGCGCGATGTGCGTGAAGAGCGTTCGCGCGGCGCCGATGCGCGCCGCCATGTCCACGGCCTGCTCGAGGTTGAAGTGCGTGGGGTGCGGGGTCCGGCGGAGCGCGTCGAGGATGAGGACGTCGAGGCCGGCGAGCCGCGCGAGCGAGGTATCGGGGATGTGGCTACAGTCGGTGCAGTACGCGACGTCGCCGAACCGGAACCCGAGGACGGGCATGGGCCCGTGCATGAGCGGGATCGGGATGATGGTGGCGTCTCCGACGCGGAACGGGTCGTGACCGATCGGATGGAGCGTTAGTTTCGGGCGGCTGTGTGGTGTGTCGGCGTCGTCGTCGAACGCGTAGGGGAACATGCGGCGCACGCGGGTGAGCGTGTGTTCCATGCCGTAACACGGTACGGACCGTCGCATGAGCCAGTTGAAGCGTCTCAGGTCGTCGAGTCCGACGACATGGTCCGCGTGGTGGTGTGTGAAGAGTACGGCGTCGACGGCGTCGATGCCGCACGCGACGCACTGCAAACGGAGTTCGGGCGTGGTATCGACGAGTATCCGCTGAGCGCCGATCGTGACGTGGATGCTGGGGCGCGTCCGCTTGTCATGCGGGTCGTGCGACGTGCACACCGCGCACGAGCAACCGATCATCGGGACGCCATGTGACGTGCCGGTGCCCAGGATGACCACTTCCGTCCGCACGCCTGGTAACCCCATCGGCGATCGCATCGTACCGCCGGGACCCGCGAGCCGCCATGGAGGGTGCGGCGCGCGCCGGCGCGGCGTTCCGGCCGCGCGATTCGCCAGCATGTCCTGATTCCGTGGCGCCCGGCGCGACACGCGAGCGTCTGTGTGCGGCTCGGCGGGGGCCTCGCCATCCCTTGTGGCTCGGCGGGGGCCTCGCCATCCCGCGTGCGGCTCGGTGGGAGGCTCGGGCTTCCGGCACTTGACAGCCGACGGGAAACAATGTAGCATATACTACAATAGTTGGCCTCGTCGTTACTTGTTGGCCGATGTAAGACGCGGGCGGCACGGCGCCGCGGCGGCATGGGGCCGGTTCCGGACGCAGGCGTCAGGAATCGCGGTGCCGTACGGGAGCGAGAGCGGATGCAGTTGCACAGGGGCATGTTGAACGGTCGGCGTGTGCGGCGCGGCGGGGTGATCGTCGCGGTCGCGGCGGCGTGCGCGGTAGTCATGGTGGCCGTAGCGTGCAGGCGGTCGCGCGCGGAGGAGCGCAGCGGCCGCACGACGATCGTGTGCACGACGGGGATGGTGGCGGATATCGCGCGGAACATCTGCGGGAAGCACGCCACGGTCATCGCGCTCATGGGCCCGGGTGTGGATCCGCACCTGTATAAGGTGACGCCGCGAGACGTCCGGCTGCTCGATCGGGCGGACATCGTGCTGTACAGCGGGCTCATGCTCGAGGGCACGATGACGGACATATTCGTCAAGCTCGCGCGGCAGCGGCCGGTGATCGCGGTGGCGGACGGTATCGACATGACGCGGCTTCGCGCCCCGCCCGGACCCGGCGCCCATCACGATCCACATGTGTGGTTCGACGTGTCGCTGTGGATGCAAGGCGCGGCGCATGTTCGGGACAAGCTGTGCGCGCTCGATGCGAAGCACGCGGCCGCATACCGGGCGAACGCGGAGGCGTACCTGAGCCGGCTGACCGCGTTACACGACTACGCCGCGACCAAGATCGCGACGATCCCGGCGCCGCGGCGCGTGCTCGTGACGGCGCACGATGCGTTCGGTTACTTCGGCCGGGCATACGGCGTCGAGGTCCGCGGCGTTCAGGGCATCAGCACGGAGAGCGAAGCGGGCGTCAAGGACATCAACGACCTGATCGAGTTTCTCGTCGCGCGGCGGGTTAAGGCGGTGTTCGTCGAAACGAGCGTGTCGGAACGGAACGTGCGTGCGCTGGTGGAGGGGTGTGCGTCCCGGGGCCACGACGTCCGGATCGGCGGCCGGTTGTACAGCGATGCGATGGGCCCACCGCACACGCTCGAGGGTTCGTACATCGGCATGGTGAAGCACAACGTTGACACGATCGTCGAGGCATTGAAATGAGTACGGCATCGGTGCCCGAGGCCGTCGTATCCGCCGGCGACAGCGCTGCGCGCCGGGCTGCGCCGCCGGAGATCGCGCTGGAGGTGCACGACATGACGGTGGCGTACGCGCGCAAGCCGGTGCTCTGGGACATCGACCTGATGATCCCGCCGGGCCGGCTCGTGGGCATTATCGGTCCCAACGGCGCGGGCAAGAGCACACTGATCAAGTCGATCCTCGGTCTCGTGCCGAAGGCGAGTGGGCGCGTGGAGGTGTTCGGTAGGCCGTACCGCCGTTGCCGCGACGTCGTCGGGTATGTGCCGCAGCGTGAGAGCGTGGACTGGGACTTTCCAATCGACGCGCTGAACGTCGTGCTGATGGGGCGCTACGGGCGGCTCGGGTGGCTGCGGCGGCCTCGGGCGCGCGATCGGGCGGTGGCGCTGAAGTGCCTGGAGCAGGTGGGGATGGCGGACTACGCGCGGCGGCAGATTTCGCAGCTTTCCGGCGGGCAGCAGCAGCGGGTGTTCTTGGCGCGTGCGCTGGCGCAGGACGCACAACTGTACCTCATGGACGAGCCGCTCGCGGGTGTGGACGCGACGACGGAGCGCGCGATCGTGGAGCTCTTGCGTGCGCTTCAGGCGCGGGGGCGGACGGTCATCGTCGTCCACCACGACTTGCAGACGGTCGCGTCGTATTTCGACTACGTGATTCTGCTCAACATGCGCGTCGTGGCGGCCGGGCCGACGGCGGATTGCTTCACGCCGGCCAACATCCGCGCGACATACGGCGGGCGACTCACCGTGCTCGACAAGGCCGCCGAGGCGGTTCGGCGGGCGCGACGCTGACGCCGGGGCGCAGACGGAACAGGTGCGTGCGCGGTGTCGAGCCGGGCTGCGCTGCGGCCGCTATGGACCTCACCGGTCGGCAGCTACCGGTCTCGGAGGGAGTTTGAGAAGGGTCGTGATGAGCAGAGCCGCGACCGCGAGGGAGCGGTTTTCGCGATCGAACCCGGTCCGCTTCCTGACGGGGACCGCGGACCGCTTCCTGACGGGCGCGGGTCTGAAAGCGACTTCCTGACAGGGACCCCGGACCGCTTCCTTACGGGCGCGGCTCTGAACAGGGGCTCTGGAACGCGACACATGATGCATGCGCATACGATCACGGTGCTGCTGGGGACGAGCGTGCTCGGCGTGGTGAGCGGGGTGATCGGCTCGTTCGCGGTACTGCGGGGGCGTGCGCTGGTGGGCGACGCGCTGGCGCACGCGGCGCTGCCGGGCGTGTGCCTGGTGTTTTTGATCACGCGCGAGAAGAACTTCGCGATCATGCTCTTGGGCGCGGTGATCGCGGGGGCCGTTAGTGTCATGATCCTGTCACTGCTGCGACACACGACGCGGATCAAAAGCGACGCGGCGATCGGCGTGAACCTGAGCGTATTCTTCGGACTCGGCATCGTGCTGTCGAGCATCGCCCAGCGGTCGCCGGAGGGGAATCAGGCCGGGTTGGACGGTTTCATCTACGGCAAGGCCGCCGGCATGTTGCAGCACGACGTCGTGCTGATCGGCGCCGTCGGGCTCGGCGTGCTGGTCGCAACGACGCTGCTGTTCAAGGAGTTCACACTGCTGAGCTTCGACCGCGGTTTCGCGGCGGTACAGGGCGGCCGCGTCCTGCTGCTCGATGGGGCGATGATGGGGCTCATCGTGGTGACGACCGCGATCGGGCTGCCGGCGGTGGGGGTCGTGTTGATGGCGGCGATGCTCATCATCCCCGGTGCGACGGCCCGCTTCTGGACGGATCGGCTCGTGTCGATGGTGGTGTTGGCGGGCGTGTTGGGCGGTGCAGCCGGCGCGGCGGGCACGCTCATGAGCGCGCGGTATGCGGGCGTTCCGACCGGTCCGGTGATCGTACTCAGCGGGACGGGCTTTTTCGTTCTGAGCATGCTGCTGGCCCCACGGCGCGGCGTCGCCGCGACGGCCGTCGCGCACGTGCGGATGCGGCGCAAGACCGCGCGGCAGAACCTGTTGCGCACACTCTACGAGCTGGCGGAACGCAACGCCGGGGATGGGGGCGATGCTTCGCTTGACGACATTACGTCACGTCGCGCGTGGTCGACGCACCGCGCGGTGTCGCTGTTGAGCCGTGTCGAGCGTGACGGTCTCGTGGCACGCATCGCCCCGGGCGCGTACCGACTCACGGGGCAAGGCGAGGCCGCGGCCGCCGACATCGTACGGGCGCACCGCCTGTGGGAGCTGTTCCTGATTCGCGAGGCCGACATCGCGTCGGACCACGTCGACCGTGACGCGGACGAGATCGAACACATCCTGCCACGCGACGTTGTCGAGGAACTGGAGCAACGGCTGGCGGCATCGGGCCGGTGGCCCGTGGGTGCGGGATCGGCCGCGATTGTGTCGGCGGACGCGGGACCTGCCGGCCCGGCATCACCGGGCGCGGGATCGCTGGGCACGGCGTCCGTGGGGCGCGGTTCACGTGTCGCTGGGTCTCCGCCGCCGTCGCCGCATCGCATCGAACCGTCGGGCGGGAGGGACGACGTATGACGGCGCTGACCGGCCTGGACCTGTGGACGATGGCGATCGGCGCAATGGTGAATGTCGCGTGCGCGGTGTTGGGTTGTTACCTCGTGCTGCGGCGGTTGAGTCTTTTGGGGGATGCGATTTCGCATGCGGTGCTGCCGGGTCTTGCGGTGGCGTTTATGGTGGCGGGGAGCCGCGCGATGGTGCCGATGTTCCTCGGCGCGATGGTGGCGGGCGTGTTGACGGCGTTTCTGTCGGAGACGATCCACCGCGTGGCGCGGGTGAAACACGACGCATCGATGGGCGTGGTGTTCACGTCGCTGTTCGCGCTGGGTGTCATCCTGATCACACGGGCCGCGCACCACGTCGACCTCGACGCGCGGTGTGTGTTCTACGGTTCGATCGAGCTGTTGCCGCTGGACGTCGTGTCGCATTTCGGCATGGAGGCGCCGGTGCGGTTCTGGTCGATGGGGCTCGTGCTCTTGCTGGTGATCGGATTTGTGGTCGCGCTATGGAAGGAACTGCGGATCGTTTCGTTCGACGCGACGCTCGCGGTGACGCTGGGGATCAACGCGGCCGTCGTGCATTACCTGCTCATGGGTATGGTGGCCGGCACGGTCGTTGCGGCGTTTGAGGCGGTGGGGTCGATCCTGGTGGTCGCCATGCTCATCGCGCCCGGAGCGGCGGCGCACCTGTTGACGGATCGGTTGTGGCTCATGTTGGTCCTCGCGGCCGCGCAGGGCGTCGTCGCGGCGGTGGTGGGGACGGTGGTCGCGGTTGCGCTGAACACGTCGGTGGCGGGGATGATGGCGGTGGTAGCGGGTGGGCAGTTCGCGGTTGCCGTTGTCGCGGCGCCTCGATATGGTCTGGTGAGCGCGTGGCTTCGAAGGGTGCGGTTGAGCTTCCGGATTGTGACGGAAGACGCGCTGGCGCTGCTGTACCGGTGGGGCGAGGCGAGCGAGCGTCCGGCGCTTTCTGCGGGTCACATCGCAAACGCGCTTGGCCGCGGGCTCGTGCCGCGGACCGCGCTGGGGCTCTTGCGCTTGCGGCGTTTTGTCGAGCCGTTCGGTGACGGCGTCGTGCTGACCGATGGTGGGCTTCGGCGCGCGCGGGGGCTGGTCCGCTCGCACCGGCTGTGGGAGAGCTACCTCGCCAAGCATTTCGGTCTGGCCGCGGATCACCTGCACGAACCGGCGGAGCGCATGGAGCACTTCATCACCGCGGAGATGGAAACGGACATCGTGGAAGACATCCGGGACGCGGCGCGCGATCCGCACGGCCGACCGATCCCGAAGCAGGGATAGCACCGTGCGGACATCGATCGGGATCGTCGACGCCGCGAAGTGGCGAGGGCATAACGTCTGCTAAAGTGGAATCGGAACTTGCGGTGGCAAAGACAACAAGGTTTAGCGTGCTTAACATTGACAGGCGTGATGATAAGCTTGCTGGAAGAAACGAGGTAAGATCAAGTGTTTTTCGGGAGCAAATACTATAATGTCAACACAACGAGAACGCATTGGTGGTGGTGAGGACGATTTACGGTACATGACGATTACGGATAAAGATGGAAAAGTACTCAATGATCATTCAAAGGGTATTTTTCTCGGAGAGAATAAGAAAACGAAAAACAAGAAGAAACGAAAACCGAAACAGCGAGATACTTAGACACGGCTGGTGCTCCGTCGCACGTGATTCGATGGATCATCCGAGCCTCGACCGCAAGCGAGCGACGCCAAGAACGTCGGCGCCGGCGCCAACAACCCGCTCCCTCACGGTCGCGGTTCGGTTCGTTCCGCTTCATCGAACGAGGCGCGACGCCGCACTGGAGCGACGCAGCGCTAGCGTGTATGCTGCGCTACCGGGTTTTCCCGGGCGGTGTCAACGCGGCTTGGGTCGTGACGGACCCGATGCCGCTTGCGACGCGCCGCCCGGCGCGAGGGCGTAGACCATGACGACATCGCCGCAGGCTTCCAACCCGTCCGAAACACCGCCCGTCGGTGCGCACCACGCGGGTCCCGAGGGACACGAGCGGACGCGCCGGGACCACGCGCAGGAGCTCGCGGAGGATTACGTCGAACTCATCTACGACCTGACGAAGGAGCACGGAGAAGCGCGGCTCGTGGACCTCGCCGACCGGATCGGGGTGTCGCATGTAACGGCGAATAAGACGATCGGCCGGCTACAGCGCGACGGACTCGTGAGCCGAAAACCGTACCGCGCGATTTTCCTGACGGAAGACGGCAAGGCCATGGCGATGCGGAGCCGACACCGCCACGCGATCGTGTTCCGGTTCCTGTGCGCTATCGGTGTCGGCGAGGCGCAGGCGAGGATCGACGCCGAGGGTATCGAGCATCACATCAGCGCCATCACGCTCGATGCGATGTCGCGGCACTTGAGCGACCGCGGCGAGCACCTGTTCCCTTGACCATTTTTTTCATGCCGGGACCGGCAAGTGCGGGGCCGGCCGGGCACGTGCTTACGGCAATGTCGCACCGAGCCAGATGTCGTATGCGCCGGCACCGTTGAGCAGGTCGATGACGCGGAGGACGTCGTTCGCGTTGCAGGCGCCGCTGCGGTCGGTGTCGCACTGGTAGTCGGGCCGTGGCGGATCGGAGACGCCGTTCAAGTCGTCGATGAGCGCAAGGATGTCGTTCGCGTTGCTGAGCCGGTCGTTGTTGACGTCGGCTGGCAAGTAGCCGATCCGTACGCTTGATTCGCTGGGCAGGTGGGTCACGACCGTCCACGCGCCGGTCGGGATGAACACGGGATACGGATCACCGAATTGCAGCGTGGCGGTGTTGCCGTCCGTCGTTACGGTGACGGGCAGCGGCGGCATGCCGGGCACATCCGGCACCACGGTGAAGTCGTCGCTTGTGAGTCCGGCGGTGTCACCGTCGAAGGTCAGGACGATGCCGTCCCATCCGGCGGGGTTGGCGCCGTCCGGGTCGGACGGCTGCCTCGCGTCGATCGCGTTGTCCGGCGGGTCGCTGGAAACGATCGTCAGGCCCTCCATACCCGCCGGGCCAACACCCGCGACGACGACGGACTCGGGCGTCTTGAAGAGCCCGATGGTGACGTCGGCCGGCTCCGGCGGCGCGTCGGCGTCGAATCGGAAGTTGTAGAGCGTGCCGAAGCGTACGGCGTTCGCGTTCGGGTCGGTGTCGAACGCGTCGGTGCTCCAGGTGAGCGCACCGGCATCGGACGCCGCGTCCCATGGGGTGTTCGAATAGGTGGGCGTGTTGGGTTGCGGCCCGTGGTTAAGCGGGGCGTGAAATCCGATGTTGTCGACGGTGACACCGGTAGGGATCGGTATGCTGATCGACCCGACGCCTGCGTCGAGGTTCATGTTGTATACGGCGTATTCATAGTGCCACTGGCCGTCACCTAGATCGGTGACGTCATAGGCGAGAAACGCGCGTCCGTCGACGAGCGGCGCCGGTTCGATCATCGCCTGTGTGGCAGCGGACCACGCGTCAACGGCCGGCGCCTCGCGGACCGTGTCGGCGACCGGTCCGAAGAAGAACACGCCCTGTCCGCTCATGCCGATGACGGTGAACTCGCGGTACGACACGTTGTTGTTCTGATTGCCGTTGCCCGCGATGAATTCGTGGCGGGTGATGTACTGCCCTTCCGCGAAGTATCGCGCGTCCGGGTTCATGCTCGGCACGAGGTCGACGTCCGGCACCTGCAGCCGGTGCACGATGCTCGGTATGCCCTCCGGTATGTGGTTGTGGCCGATGTGGTTCCGCGCGGGGTAGTTTGTGGTGCAACCGCCGCCCGGGCCGAGGTTGCCGCCGCCCTGCATGTCGCCGGTGTAGGGGTTCACGGCCGCGCGAGGCCCGAGACCGCACGGATCCGCATTGAGTCCGACACCGTATGGGTCGGAACACCCGACGCCGAGCATGTTCGGGTCGCTGGGCGTGCAGCCGAAGTTGCACGCGTCCATTTGCAGCGCCGCGAAGCCGTGCTTGACCCAGGATTGCCCGATTTGCTCGAGCCGGTCGCTACCGTCGACCGTGGCAAGCCGGTAGAGGTTCATCGCGATCGTCGGGTGATCGGTGTTGGGCAGCGCGAACCAGTGGATCGGCACGTTGCCCTTGTTGCACGACGTGGTGCCGATGGACAGGCCGACGGTACCTTCCTGAATCGGCCCGGTCCGACCGAACTGCTGGACGGACGGCAGGTTGCCGACAATGACGTCCGGACCTTCGGTCGGGAACCCGCCGGCCGCCCAGACCGCGCCGACCGGCCACGCGATCACGACACCGGCCATCCAAAACGACGCACCGACACGGCGCGACTTCGTTGAAACGCCCATACGCTCCCCTCCCAACCCTTTCCGGACGTGCGCCGTCCCGTCGCGCGACGACGGTCGCCGATCCAGCGCCCCGCCCGCCACGAAGCGCCGCGGCCGCCCCGACGCATCGACCGATCACCGCCGTGGCGGATCCGAGCCGGCACGTGATGAGTCAGACCGTCCACCACCATGCTCGCGATTGACGCACCGATTGTAGCGAAACCGGGCCGTGGAAACCAACTCGCGCCATCCCTGCGCCCGGTAACCGGGTGCGTTCGAGGCGCGCGCGGGGGGGTGCCGCCTGGACGT
>JBHHVO010000076.1:0-11576 GCA_046754365.1 Phycisphaerae bacterium
GGACGCGGCGCGCCGTGCGGCCGGGTCGGGGGTCCGTTCGGGACCGGTCTCCGCACCCGCGCCTGGGCCTCCGGCACGACCGGCGACCGCGCCGACGCCTGCGTTTGCGGTCAGGCCCGCGCTCGGGTCGTGGTCGGCTGCTCCGATCACCATGGGAACCTCTCCACCCGCGTTCCGCGTCGCCGCCGAGTCTAGCCCGCGCGCCCGAACCGCGGCGTTACGGTGTGCCGGGCGCCCGCGCCTCGCGCCATCGGGTACTGCACCGCGCCGTGCCGCGACGCCGGACGCCACGAACCACGTCCGGCAGCTACGCCCTGACCGCCGATCACGCTACGGTACCGGCTGCGCTGCGGGCGCTGGTCCGGCCTCACCGCCCCGACGGGCCACCGCGCCGAGCAGCCCGATCGCCGCACAGAAACACACGATACCACTCCCACCGGCCGAGACCAACGGCAGCGAAATCCCGGTCGTCGGCGCCGACACCGTCACGACGGCGATGTTCATGACCGCCTGGAGCGCGAACGTGACGGCCACACCGAACGCCAGCAATCGCTCGAACCCGGACCGCGCCCCGAGCACGGTGCGCAACGAAATCCAGACGAACGCGGCGTACAGCGCAATGATCAGGCATCCGCCGAGCACGCCGGTCTCTTCGCAAATCACCGAAAAGATGAAGTCGGTCCGGCTCTCAGGCAAGTAACCGTGTTGCTGCACGCCCGCGCCGAGGCCCACCCCGGTCCACCCCCCCGACGCGATCGTAACCAGCGATTGGACCGGATGATACGCGATGTCGCGGGCGTGGTCCCAAAGATGCAGGAACGACGTGATGCGCTTCATCCTGTATGGCTCGAGGTAGAACAGCCCCGCGAGGCCTGCAACGCCGGCCCCGAGCGTGGCAAGCAGATACCGCCACGGGCACCCCGCCACCAGTAGCACGAGGCCCCCGACGACGCCGAGCAGCGCCGCCGTCCCGAAGTCCGCGATGCCCACGAGTCCCACCGACGCCGCAATCACGATCGCGGCGGCGAGCAACCTGCGCCGCGGTGAGCGGTCTGCACCGAAGGGGTACCGCGTGCGGTCCGAGACGCCGCGTTCGGCGCCGCCGAGCAGCGCCGCCAGGCATGCCACCATCGCCAGCTTCGTGAATTCGGAGGGTTGGAACGCCAATCCCATCCATGCGGGGCCGCCGCCAAGCCATCGGCGTGATCCGTGCCGGGCCGCGCCGAGGCTCGTCACCCACACCGCCAGCAGCCCGGTGACCGCGACGCCGAACAACACGATCGCCACGCCGCGCGCGACGCGCGGTCGGGCGAGCACCGCCGGCGCGACGCGGTACGTCGCGGCCATCGCGAGCATCCCCATGACGGCGAAGATGCATTGCCTGCCCGCGGGCGCCTTCCACACCGGCCACAGCGGGAGCCCGACGTCGAGCGATGTACTCGTCGAGGCCACCATGACGATGCCGGACAGCAGCAGCGCCACCGCGATGAGCGCGAGGCCGGCCGCGTGGTAAGACCCGGTTCGATCGACATCGTTGGCGAAATCTTGCGCGTACACGGCGTCATCCCTGACGCGATGCCGTTGGTTCGACGGCATCATCCCTGACACGAACCTGACATGATACCGCTCAACCGGCGGTGCCATGCCTCATGCGAGGCCGCGGCGGGGCCGTCGCACGCGTCCCACCGACCGTCTTGTTTATCGGAGCTTTACCGTCGCCAGCGCCAGTGCGGCAAACATGGCGGCGAGCAGCCAGAACCGCACGACGGTCTGCGGTTCGCTCCAGCCGCCGAGGTGAAAGTGGTGATGGATCGGCGCGACACGAAACAGCCGGCGCCCGCCGGTCCACTTGAAATAGCCGACCTGCGCGATGACGGACAGGGCCTCGAACACGAACACGCCGCCGACGATGAGCAGCATGAGCTCCTGACGGATGACGATGGCGACAAAGCCGATGAGGCCACCGAGCGGCAGCGACCCGGTGTCGCCCATGAACACCTTGGCCGGGTGGCAGTTCCACCACAAGAACCCCAGGCACGCGCCGAAGATCGCGCCACACAGGATCACGAGTTCCGCGCTCGCGGGCACGTAGGGGAACAGCAGTTTCACAGCGACGGCCTCGGTCCCGGAGATGTAGGCGAGCAGCGCGAACACGAGCGCGCACATCGCGACACACCCCGCGGCGAGGCCGTCCATACCGTCCGTCAGGTTCACGGCGTTCGACGTGCCGGTCATGACGAGCACCGTGATGAACATGAACGCGAGCGTGCCGAGCTCGAGCCCCGGCTTGTAGAACGGCACCGTGAGCACCTTGTACGCCGGCATCGCATGCGGCTCCACGACATGCCCGATGAGGGCGAAGTTGACGCTCCCGTGGCGGTACGTGTAGTACCCGATGACCACGGCCAGGCCGCTCTGGAACAGCAGCTTCTCGTAGCTCTTGAGCCCGTCGCGCGTCCCGCCGCCGGCGCGGGCCGTAAGCTTGAGGTAGTCATCAACCGCGCCGAGTGCGCCGAGCCACACGAGACACAGCAGCGCCATACGGACGTAGAAATTGCCGGGGTCGGCGAAGAGCGCGAGCGCGATGGCGACGGCCGCCAGGATCATGAGCCCCCCCATCGTCGGCACGTTGCTCTTGTCGCGGGTGAGTTCGTTGAGGGAGATGTGGTCGAACTCCGGCCTGTCGCCGAGCTTCCAGCGGACCAGCAGGCGGATCATGCGCGGCATGCACACAAGCGTAAGCGCAAAGCAGAAGAGCGCCGCGAGCGTGCCGCGAAGGAGCGGATTCTCGTAGGCGTAGTGCTGACCCGCCAGAAGCTCGCGAACAGCCCAATAAAGCACTTGCCGTCATGTCCCGTGTAGGTGATCGTACGCGAATCGGCCGCGCGACCCAAAAAAGCATGTACAAAAGGCGGCGCGAGGCTTCCGGCGAGCCTCGGTCCCGACACCGCACATGGCTCGGCGAGGGCCTCGCCTTCCCCGAGAGCCGCGCCCTCCCGGTTCCGGCACGTGCGCGGCTAGTCACACACGTTCCAAAAGCCCCTCTCCTACTGTCGGGGTTCGATCAGATCGTGGCGGGCGCCCGTCTTGGGACGCCCGTTCATCGAATGTCGTCGCGACGGAGCGGACCACACGATCGAGCCCGACCGCGCGCGATGCCTTGAGCCAAACGATGTCGCCGGGTTCGAGTGTATCACGGAGCGCGGCGGCGGCGGTGTCGACGTCATCGCACAGGATGACGTCGCCAGGATGTGGCCGGCGCGCTTCGGTGCCGGCCGCGCATGCCCGGGCGGCATTGACCATCGCCGGCCCGACCGCCATGACTACGTCGATGTTCGCCGCGAGCGCGTCGCGCACGACGCGTGTGTGACACCCTGCGCGCCCGGGCCCCAACTCGCCCATGTCGCCCATCACCATGACGCGCCGTCCGCGATTGCGGCCGTCGTGGGCAAGTGTGCCGAGCGTCGTGATCGCGGCCGTCATGCTCGACGGGTTCGCGTTGTACGTGTCATCGATGATCGTCATGCCGCCGTGGCGCCGGATCGCGCACCGCCCGTCCTGCGTCCGGTACGACGCCAGGCGATCGGCGATCGCGCCCGGATCGAGCCCGAACCATCGTGCCACCGCGAACGCGGCCGCGGCGTTGACGGCGTGGTGTAGGCCCGGAAACGACAGTCGGCATGGATACCGACCCACCGCGGACCGTGAACCGCACACGCCGCGGCGGGCGGGGTCGGCCCGGTCCGTCGCGTGGGCGTCGTCGTCGCGGCGCGTTTCGATCACGAATGTGACACCGTCCAATGAGCCACACACGTCGTCGGCGCGAATCTGTGCACCGGGTGTGACGCCGAACGTCGTGACGGGGCACGCGCAAGCTCTCACGTGCGGCAGGATCGCGTCGTGGTCGACGTTGATCATCGCAACGCCGCCGGGGCGCATATGATTCAGCAGCGATGCCTTCTCGGTCGCGACGGCCGCGACGTTGCCGAAACCTTCAAGATGCGCCTCGCCGATCGACGTGATGACGGCTACATCCGGCGACGCCATTGCAGCAAGCTCCGCGACCTCACCGGGTGCGTTGGTGCCGATTTCCACGACGAGGTAGCGATCCGCAGCGTCGGCCGACAACAGCGTGAGCGGCACGCCGATGGCGTTGTTGAAGCTCCGTGCCCCGCAACGACCCAGGTACGTTGCGCCGACCACGTGGTGGATCATGTGCTTCGTGGTCGTTTTGCCGTTGCTGCCGGTGACGGCGACGACCGCGGTCGCGCGCGCCATGACACTTCGACGATACCACGCCGCCCAAAGGCCGAGCGCCGCGACGGTATCATCAACTTCAATGCACGGCACGACGCCCCCGCGATCGACACGCACCGTCGGGGCGCAGGACCCTTCCGGCGCGATGGTGCCGCGGTCTTGCGCCGATGCGCGTACCGCGTCGACCACGGAGCTACACGGCTGTGCAGGCTCGATACCTGTACCTTGCGCGTCGTTCGCCGGTGCCGCCGCAACGCGTGGTAGCGCACCGCGGCAGCACATGCACGCCACGGCAC
Organism: Phycisphaerae bacterium; assembly: GCA_046754365.1. Lineage (GTDB taxonomy): Bacteria > Planctomycetota > Phycisphaerae > UBA1845 > UBA1845 > JBHHVO01. Next base: position 4,554 of record JBHHVO010000076.1, read on the forward strand.
CGCGGGCCACCGCGTCATCGACAAAGTCGTGACCGTCGAACGTCTGGCCGCGGATCGCCACGAAGAGATCGCCCGGCACGAGCGTACGCGAATCGGTCGATACGCCGCGCACCACGACGGTTTTATGGACAGCATCTCGGCCAGCATGTTGCGGCTGACGTGGTCCGCAAGCGTCCGCGTCGGCGGCGCGCGCGGCAAAGCCGGTGATCCGTCCATCGACCGCGCGCGCGACATCGCGAAGCGCATGCGGGATCACACGACACCTCCGGTCTCGACACACGATCGGGCCGGCGCCGCCTCCCCGGGCGCGTCGCCTCGCTCGTCGCCGCCGACATCGCCGCATGCGCCACCGTGTTGGTCACCGTCCGCGCCGCCGGGAACGGTGCCACGCGCCGCGTCGAGCGCCCGGCGCGCGGCGGCGACGTCGTCGAAGTCGAGCACGTCGTCACCGAGGAGTTGGTACGTCTCATGCCCCTTGCCGGCGATGAGCACCGTGTCGCCGGGTCGGGCTTCGGCGATCGCCGCGTCGATCGCCGCGCGGCGGTCGACCTCCACCGCAATACGACACTTCGACCGCGCGGGGAAACCCGTGAGCACATCGTCGATGATCGCCGTCGGGTCCTCACCACGCGGGTTGTCGCTCGTGACGTACGCGACGTCGGCCGCACGCTCGACTGCGGCCGCCATGCGCGGGCGCTTGCTGCGATCCCGATCGCCGCCGCACCCGAAGACGCATAGGAGCCGCCGGGTGGTCACCGGCCGGAGCACGCGGAGCACGTTATCGAGCGCGTCGTCGGTGTGGGCATAGTCCACGACGACCCGGAACGGGTGCCCGTCCGGTTCGACCCGCTGCAGGCGGCCGGGCACGCCACGCAGTTGCTCGATGCCGGCACGGATCGCGCCGGCGTCGATCCCCATCGCCTCCGCCGCCGCCGCCGCCGCCAACGCGTTGTACACGTTATGCAGACCCACGAGGCGACACCGTACCGGCGTTTCATATGCTGCGCCGCGAAGCACAAACCGCGTGCCATGCGGCCCGACCTCGACCATGCGTGCGCGGACGCCGGCGCGAGCCGCGCGCGGCGCCCACCGATTCGCGGCGCCTGTCGCGTGCCCGTGCGCCGCAGCGTCCAAGGCGGCATCGTCCACCGCATACGTTAAGCTTCGGGCGTTGCACCCCGACACCATCTGCGTGCCGTTCGGGTCGTCCAGGTTGACGACGGCCGTCGCGCCGGCGGATAGACCATCAAACAACCGTCGCTTCGCGGCCGCGTACGCGTCGACGTCGCGGTGATAATCCAGATGATCGCCGGACAGGTTCGTGAACACGCCGACCGAGAACTCGAGCCCGTCACACCGCCGCTGCGCCAGCGCGTGCGACGACACCTCCAACACCGCGTCATCGGCGCCGGCGTCGGCCGCCGTCTTCAGGTGGCGACACAACGCCACGGGCGCCGGCGTCGTCATCGGCGCAGGCAGACGCGCGGAAATGAGGTCGTATTCGATCGTGCCCAACAGCGCCACGCGCCGCCCGGCTGCGCGAAGGATCGAGCGGAGCAGCCACGCCGTCGTCGTTTTGCCGTTCGTGCCGGTGATGCCGACAAGACGCATCGACGCCGCATCGCCCGCGCCGCGCAGGCCGTACCACGCCGCCGCGAGTTTCGCGAGCGCCTCCCGCGAATCCTGAACGCACACCGCCGCGACACCCGCATATCGCGACGGGTGCACCTGGTCCCACGCCGACTGGTCCACAACGACCGCCGCCGCCCCGGCGTTCACGGCGGCGCGGAGAAACTCATGCCCGTCATGTGCGATCCCGCGAACGGCGACAAAGCACACGCCGGGTGCCACGCCGCGCGAATCATCCGTAACGCCGGCTATCGCGACATCCGAGCGGGCGAGACCATGCAGAACGCGGACACCCGCGCTCCGGAAGAGCTCACCAAGACCGGGACGTGATACGGTGCGTTCGCCGTTCGTCATGTCGCATCCATCATGGTAACGATGTTCCACCACGGCCGCCAATTCGCGCTCCGTGGGTCACGGCTGCGACGCGGTGTCGCGGTGGCCTGCCGCTACGGCTCGCCGGTAAACGCGCCCTGAAACACGGCGATGTCGCGAAGGTCGACCTGGCCGTCGGCGTTCAGGTCAACCGCCGTGCATGCCGGCAGCGGCGGACCGACCGGCCCGGACATGCACGTGCCGAGCTGCATGAAGTCCACCGCGTCGACGTCGCCGTCGCCGTCAAAGTCCGCCGAGCCGGACAGCGCTCGCACGATGCGGAACCCGACCTGATCGGACACGATGACCGAACCGCTCACCGGCGCGACGTTCCGGGCGCGCGTTCGCAGGCTTGATTGCCCGAGTGGTGCGTCGGGCGTGCCCGTGTGCCAACTCCCCCCGCGGATCGCGCGAAAGTTCGCCGAACTGCCCACAAACCGCCCCTGCATCCACTCGTAAACATTCCCCGACATGTCGAACAAGCCGAACGCGTTGTCGTTGCCGTTCGTGGCGTACGCGCCGCCGTGGTCCGTGCCGTCGTAATAACCCACCGGCGTCGTGCCGCCGTCGGTGCACGCGCCGACGGGCTCAAACGGATCGCCGCTGCACTCGTAGTTCGCGTCGCGGCCCGCGTCCGGTCCCTGGACCACGATCGCATCGCGTCCGAACCCGTACACCGCACCGAACACGACGTGGTCCTCGCCGTCCTGGTTCATGATGTGGGCCGACGCCGCCTTGTACCACTCGTTGTACGCGTCGGCCGAATCGATCGTCGGCGTGTTGTTGTCGGCGCCGTCGTCCATCGGCAGGCGGTACCCGCGACAACCGTCCACCAGCGCCTGCCGCTCGGCGTCGGTCAGGTCGCGCGTCGCCCAGTTGGACGTCGTGATCGATATCGGGTGCCACCCGTCGACGTCGTCGCCCGTCGATTCCGCGTAGCACCGTTCACCCGGCAGCAGACCCTGATCGAGCGTGAGCCAGTTGCAGAACTTGAGCGCACCGAACCAGCTTACACCGACGACCGGGTGCTGCTCGAGACCGACCGCGACGACGTAGGGGTCGGGCTCCATCGCGTCAAACGAGATGCGCCCGATCGACGCGTCGTACATGAGCGTCGTGACGGACCCGAACGGCGCGGCCGCGCCGCTCGCCGCGGCCTGGGCATCGTTGATGTAGACGTCACCGGTGTCGGTGTCGTGGTACATGTATTGCCCGCGCGGATCGGACGGATCGCCGATCGCGTGATACGCGTCATTGAGAAACGCCGCAAACTCGGCGTTCGTGACGGCGAATCGGCCCATGACGAACGCATACGTCGGGCCGTTCACTTGCACGTCCGTGCCGGGGATGATGGCCTCGCCGACGGTGAATGACGGCGTCACCAGCGTCAGGCGTATCGGTCTTGTGATCGACTCGCCGTGCGTGACGTCCACGAACACGACATCGACGTCATACACACCGTCCGGAAGCCCCGCCGTCAGCGCGGCATCGATCGACACGACGACATGCACCGACGCGCCGTCCGCCAGCGGCCGGTCGACATTCGGAACGCCACCCTCGATCCCATCCCCCGCGACCGCGAACGAGACCCACGCGACCCCCGGGTCGGTGTCGACGCTCCAGATGATCGTGTCGGGTGTTTCGCCGATGTTGTTCGTGAGTTCGTAGATGCGAAACGCCGGCGCCACCGCGACGCCGGGTTGCCCGGACGACACGAACACGTCCGCGGGCTGAATCGACAGGTTCTCCGTGATCACGAGCGTCACGACGCGGTCCTGTGCGTGTCCGGTGAATGTGTCGGTGAACGTGATCGTCGCGTCGTGCTCGCCATGCGGCAGCAGCAGCGCGTTCGCGTTGAGCGACACCGTCACCTCCTCACTGCCGGACGCACCGCCGGGCAGCGGCGTTACCGACGTCGCGCTGACATCGAGCCAGTCGACGCCGGCTTCGAGCGCAATGTCCACGCCGATCTGAAGCCCCGCATGATGGTTCGTCACCGTGTACACGGTCGCCTGCGTCGGCGGTACGCCAGGGTCCAACGGCTCATCGATCACCCACGGCTCGGTCGGTTCGATGACGATCGGATCGAGCACGCTCAGCGTCACCGTTCGCTCCAGCGTCGCCGTGAGGTTGCAACCGCCGGCCGAACACGGGTCGGGCTCACACCCCGCCTCACAAAGACAGTTCCCCGGGTCGCAGAACGCAAACGCCAGCGTCGCGTCGTGATCGCCGACCGAGAGCGCGTTCGCGGCGGCGTTGATGCTCACCGTGAAGTCGCGTGAACCGCCGGCCGGCAGGTCGCCGGTCAGCGCGCCGTCCGGATCGGCCGGCACGAGCGTCACCCACCCCGCGTCGACGCTCACGTCGTATGTCAAGTCAAACCCGACGACGCTGCCGAGCGTGAGTGTCGCGTCGGCCGGATTCTCAAACGGACCGCCGAAAAAGCCGTCGAACACAACATCGTCCGGTAACGGCGGGTCGCCGACCGTAACGTCGATCGGCCAATCGATCGACAGCACCGCATCGCGCGTTTGCGTAACGCCGGTCGTCGTGTTTTCGATCGTCACGACGGCCGCATGCTCGCCCGGCGCCAGGGCGTTGGCGCCGTCGACGGTCGCGACGGTCAGCGACACGGATGCGCCCGCGTCGAGCGTTCCGGACAGCGGGCCACCGTCCGCATCGGTCGCGGTGAGCCACGTTTCATCCACGCTCGCCTGCCATCCCATCGCCGCCGCCGACGTGTTGAGCACCGTGTACGTCGTGTCCGGCACCGCCGGCGCGGCGAAGTCGTCGCCGTACGTGCCAGACGCCGTGATCCCGGCAAACGGCGTGATGTCGAGCGGTTCACGAACATCCAGAATCACGTGCGCCGTGTCGGTGACGTCGGCGATACGGTCGGTGACCGTCACCGTTGCGATGTGGCCCGTGCCGCGAACCACGCGGAACCCGGTGTGATCGTTCGCCGCGTCGGGCGACACGGCTTCGCGTCCGGCATTCGTAAGCGAGACGGCCGTCGGCGGATCCACCCAGCTCCCGCCGCGTACCGCCCGCAGAGACGCGTCCCCCGGCTGAAAGAAGTCCTGTGTCCACTCGGCGACGTTCCCGCACACGTCGAACAGCCGGTATCCGTTCGCGGTGTCGCTTGTTGCGGTCTCGTCGTCGGCCAGCTCGTTCGTGCCGTCATAGAACCGCACCGGCGTCGTACCGCAGTCCGGACACGCCTCGTCGGGTTCGAACGGGTCGCCGCTGTCGAAGTAGTTCGCGTCCGACGGCGTGAGCTTGTCGCGCCCGAAGCCGTACACGGCGTCGGACGTCGTCGCGCGATCCCACGCGGCGGCTTTGTACCACTCGTTGTATGTTGATGCGACGTCCGCGCCGTCGTCCATCGGCAGGCGATAGCCCACGGTGGTGCGGATGAGGTCTTGCCGTTGCGCAGCGGAGAACCCGCCCGCCTGCCAATCCGCGGTCGTGACGGTCACCGGGTGCCAGCCCGCCGGCTCGGTGGATTCCGTGTACGCGCGGACCCCCTCCGGCAGCCCGGCAAAGAGTGTCAGCCAGTTGCAGTATTTCACCGCGCCGTACCACGTCACGCCGACGACCGGGTGCGTTCCGAACCCCGACGCCACGAAGTACGCCGGCGACGCGTCGGCGTCGAACTGGATGCGCCCGATCGACGCGTCGTAGAGGAGCGTCGTGAGGCCGTCACACACGCCGCCGCCGGACACGCCGTCCTCGGCGTTGTTGATGTAGACGTTCCCGGTGTCACCGTCATGGCACATGTACCGGCCGCGACCGGTCGTGGGATGCGCGAGCGCGTCGTTGAGAAACACGGCGAACTGATCGTTGGTTACCTCGATCGCGCTAACCCAGAAGTCATACGTCGGCCCGGCCGGCTGCTCGTTCGGCCCGCCCGGCTCGGCGTTGCGGCCCGGCACGAGTTCCAAATCCCCCGGCGGCACGGGCGATGCCGGCAGGTCATCGGCGGCGTCGGTGAGCCGCAGCGGCAGGTCCACGATCGTTTGCGGCGGCACCTGCTGCGGCGCGACGCCGTCGATCTCGACCCACGCCTGGTCGATCGAAATGTCCAGCGTATCCAGCGTGTACGCGCCGTCGTTGTCGAGTCCCAGCGTCAGTCGATCATCGTCGTTGTCGAACGCGTACGGCCCCCCGATCGGGCCGTCCGCACGCACCTGATCCGACGCCTGAACCACGAGCAGCGGCACCGGCTCAAGACTCTGCGCCACGCGGAAGCCGACAAACCCGAACACCGAATTGGCCGGCAACGTGTCTCGCGCGTCGTTGCGCAACAGGTCGGCACCGACGGCCAGACCGAAATGCCCGCCGCGCGTGGCCGATGTCCATACGCCGGGCTCGGCCGACACGCGCTCGTGGACCCACTCCGCCACGTTCCCGCACACGTCGTACAACCCATAGCCGTTGGCCGTGTCCGACGTGACGCCGCCGCTCGTAAGCGTCTCGACACCATCGAAGAAACCGATCGGGCTCACCGCGTCGTCGAACGGATCGCCGCTCGCCAGGAAGTTCGCGTCCGCGCCGGTCAGCACATCCCGACCAAAGCCGTACACCGCATCGAACGACGGATCGTCGCCGTCAGCGGTCATCATGCGCGTAGCCGCCTTGTTCCATTCGTTACGCGCCGCCGCCGTCGTCGCGCCGTCGTCCAGCGGCAGTCGAAACCCGTTGCGATTCGTACCGGGCGTGGCCGGATCGAACCCGCCGGCGCCCCAACCGCCCGCGACGTCCGACTCCACGTACACGAGCTCGGCATCGCCCATGCCCTGAACCCCGGTCATCCAGTTGCAGAACTTGGCCGCACCGTACCAGCTCACCCCCGTCACCGGACGCTCATGCAGGTCACCCACGACGCTGTAAACACTCGCTGCCGCGTCGAACGCCACCGCGCCGCCGACACCCGCATCGAACACCACGGTGCCGTCTCCCGCCAGCGACACGACGCCGTCAACATGCGTCACGATCGGCGGGACCGCGGGGTTCGCGACG